>JAIRLY010000121.1 GCA_031259075.1 Dysgonamonadaceae bacterium
AGCAGAAAGTTTATGAGCGACAAGAAGGCATTTGCGCGCATTGCAAAAAGCATTTTGAACTTTCGGAAATGGAAGCCGACCACATAACGCCTTGGCACGCAGGCGGAAAAACCGACGAAACAAACTGTCAAATGTTGTGTAAAAACTGTAACCGGCGAAAATCGGGAAAATAGAAAAATTATGGAAGACCGGGATATCCTCAAAATAAGAAAGATTTTACAAAACAAAAAGCGAAATGATTTAGCCGATTTACTCAGATATTCGCGTTCGTATTTGAATGAATCTTCAAGATATGGAAGTTATTTGTATTCAACATTAAGTACATTTCGAATATTTTCACCGTTAAAACAAAATGAACAATTAACTCAACTTTCAGAACAAGACAGTAAAGAGATATACGGAGCGGTACTTTTGATTTATCCACATAAAGAAGAATCACCGGAAATTACAGGTATTGAGTATGAGGTTGATTTTGAATTGGAAGAAATAGAACTTGTTGAAACGAATGAATTAGAGCGAGTTAATTTTGAGTATATACACGAGCAAATCAAAAAATGTGAAAATAAAATTACAGAAAAAGACTACGAAGGAGCAGTAACTAATTCGAGAACATTACTTGAATCAATATGTCTTTTTATTTACGAAAACACAAAAGGTGGAAAATATGATTATAAAGGCGATTTAATCAAATTGTACAAAGAAATAAGTAAAATATTGAATATGCATCCTGCAAATTATGCTGATGATTGTTTAAAGCAAATAACTTCAGGAGTTTTCAGTATAGTAAATGGCATTTCCACATTAAGAAATGATTTTAGCGATGCTCATGGTCGTTCACCCAGGAAATCGTACAAAATTGATGAGCGGCACGCAAAATTAGCGGTAAATTTGTCAAAAAGTATTGCAGAATATTTGTTTCTGATTTATGAAAAAGGAGAAAAAACATTATGCCCGAACAACAAAGCATAGAGTACAAGTCCTCATGGCACGAGGAATATTTAGATTGGATTTGCGGATTTGCCAATGCGCAGGGTGGTAAAATCTATATCGGTAAAGACGATAACGGAAACGTGGTTGATATTGCCAATTACAAAGATTTGATGGAGAAAATCCCTAACAAAGTCAAAAATCTGTTGGGAATTACAGTCGAAGTCAATCTTTTGCAGGAAGACGGCAAACATTATATAGAAATTGTCGTGCAATCCTATTCTGTTCCGATTTCTTTGCGTGGCAAGTATTACTACCGTAGCGGTAGCGTAAAACAGGAACTCACAGGTGCAGCCCTCAACGAGTTTTTGCTCAAACGGGCAGGTTTTACTTGGGATGATGTAATTGACGAGCGGGCAACATTTGACGATATTGACGAAGCTACAGTCAAAAAATATCTGCGAAAAGCCGATGAAATAGGGCGTTTGCCCGACAGTGATAGACTTTCCACGCCTGAACTTTTGGAAAAATTGCGATTGGCACAAGACAGGAAACTCAAACGTGCAGCAATCGTTCTTTTTGGCAAAGACCCCGGAAAATTCTACCCGAATACGTTTGTAAAAATCGGCAAATTTGAAGACGATGATTTTACAATCCGTTTTCAAGAAGTAGAAGAAGGCAACATAATTCAGGTGTTAGACAAGATTTTACGCACATTAGATTATAAATTTTTGATACGCAACATTTCTTTTGAAGGTATGAATCGCGTAGAAACGCTCGAATATCCAATACCCGCACTTCGTGAGATGTTGCTTAACGCACTGATACACCGCAACTATATGGGTGCGCCAACACAAATTCGCATCTATGATAATAAACTTACAGCGTGGAATCACGGAACATTACCCGAAGGTATAACGCTCGACAAACTATCAAAATCACATTCCTCATATCCGCGCAATCCAATACTTGCAGAAGCTTGTTTCAAAGGTGGTTACATTGATTCTTGGGGTAGCGGGATTATGAAAATTATGAATTCCTGTAAAGCGACAGGATTACCAAGTCCGATATTTGAAGAAGATGGCGGTGGCTTTATCGTAAAACTGTTTAAAGACAGATTTACAGAAGAACAACTGCAAAAATTAGGGCTGAATGAAAGGCAAATAAAAGCCGTTTTATATGTAAAAAGGAAAGGTAAAATTACCAACAGCGAGTATCAAACGTTAAATTCAGTAGCAAGACGATGGGCAACTGTAGAACTTGCTGACTTAGTGAATAAGGATATAATGGAAAATATCGGTTATGGTGCGGGTAGTTATTATGAATTAATTGCGCAGTAATTGCGCATATTGCGCACTGATTGCGCACTGACTGTACAAGATAAATGAGAAAATATATAAAAAAGTGCTCCATTTGTACCATATTTGTAACGTTGATTCGTAATAACCTGAGTTCGGGATAGCAATAGCCGTTTACGGCTTGCATGTCAATAGAATGCCATGAAAATGAGCGATTTTATCCATTAGGACATACACCGTGAATGTCCTACGGACAATCTAAGGAGCGTGCATGATTCGTTTTCTATTGATATGTATCGCCTAAAGCAAATTAATCTATTGATTTTTAGAATAGAATCCTCTTCCCTTATCCCGAACGCAGGTTAATATTTTAAATATCAATATTAAATAACGTCGAGGAAGTGAAATAAAACCTATAGCAAACTACATAACAAAAATAGATAGACAAAAAGCGGTAATCCTTTGGATTACCGCTTTTTTAGGTGCGCCGTGCATGTCATATAACTAGGTGGTGGAAGTCCACTATGGGGGTCGGTAGTTACCAACCATTAGCTCAAGGCAAGGGTGTCCATTGTGAAGTGGAATCTGAAGGAAGCCGGC
>JAIRLY010000193.1 GCA_031259075.1 Dysgonamonadaceae bacterium
GTATTCGATTCTTCCATTTTTTTGAACCATTGGTCGATGTTCAATTCCAAATCAGTTCCCCAGACATAACCTTCGTTGTGTTCCCAATACCGACGTTGCGTTCCGCCCAAAGCCTTGAATTGGATTCCTTTATAGGGTTCGTATGCTAATCGCGCTCCCCGTAACGAATTATCAATACCCAAGTTTCGATCTTCATACGTCCTGAAAATAAGTCCACTCCCGAATTGATCGTAAAAATCGCCTGCCGTTAACTTCACTTTCTTATATTTTCCTGTTGCATAAAAGAAAGGAACACCCCAGCCGGCAAATCCCTGATCGTTAAAACCGGGAAGAGGATATTTCAAATATTCAAAACGGGTACCGGCGTCTAAATAAGTACTTACCAAATTCAAATCAAGATAGGTATTGGTGCGTGCAAATTCGTCGTACGATTCAGCCCCGATAGTCTTATCTTCTTGTGGAAAAAGAATATCGGATTGAATACTTCCATTGAAAGTAAAAGGAATTTTACTGTTTTCCTGTGCCGACAATGGAAGAGAAAAAAATAAAAGAATACCCCAAACAGAATTTTTCATTGGAAACGCAATCTATTTCGAAATTAATTTGCGAACTTCTTCAATGAGGTGTTCTTCTGCGCCATTCGTGTAACCTGTACGGGACGCTGCAATTTTTCCTTTCCCGTCTACAACAAAAGCAGCCGGAATCAAATTTACGCCTAAAGCTCGTTTAAAATCGCTATTGGGGTCCAATAATACTTCGTATTCCCAGCCTTTGGCCCTGACGTCGGGTCCTACTTTCAATGAGTTCTGAGCGTCGTCAATCGAAATAGCGATTAACTTCACTCCGGTTTCTTCCTGCCAATCTTCGTAAACCTCTTTAATGGCTTCCAATTCCCTCAAACAAGGCTTGCACCAAGTTGCAAAAAAGCTAATAATAAATGGTTTACCATCGTTATTAAGGGTCGCGGTATCAACCGTTTTCCCATTGATGTCTTTCAACTGAACGGATGGTAATTGTTGGGCTGTGCAATAAATTACGCCCGACAACATCAAAATTAAAAATAATACAAGTTTCTTCATATTTCATTCGTACATTTTATCTATTTCTTCTTTATATTTTTCTGCAATAAAAGCCCTTTTCATTTTCAAGGTATTTGTCAATTCTCCCGTTTGAATAGAAAACGGTTCGGGCAACAAGGTGAAACGTTTGATCTGTTCGTAAGTAGCAAATTCGTTTTGTATCGCATCTACATTCTGTTTAAATAATTCTCTGATTTTGGGATTTTTACACAAATCTTCCACCTCTTGAAACGAGATATGATGTTCATTAGCGTATTTTTTTATTTCATCAAAAGCGGGAATGATTAAAGCGGTGACATATTTTTTCTGATCGCCAATCACAATCGCCGTATCAACGTATTTATTATCCGCCAAACGGGCCTCCAACTGTTGCGGGGCAATGTATTTTCCATTCGACGTTTTATACATGTCTTTAATTCTTTCGGTAAGCACAATACCCATTTTTTCCGTCAAATAACCGGCGTCTCCCGTTCGGAAAAATCCGTCTTCCGTAAATGCCTTTGCTGTAGCTTCCGGCTTTTTGTAATACTCTTTCATAATGGAAGCGGCTCTTACTTGAATTTCATTGTTTTCGCCAATACGGACTTCGGTTTCCGGCATTACTTTTCCTACGGTACCGATTTCAAATCCCCGGTTGGTAAAACAACTTACTGTTGCTGTAGTTTCCGTCAAACCATAGCCATAAGCTAACGGAATGTTGACAGAACGGAAAAGGGTGACAATAGTATCGGATAAGATCGCTCCTGCTACCGGGAATATTACTCCGTTTTCAATCCCTACCACTTTTTTCAGCATTTTGTAAATGGTTTTATCATAGAAATTGAATCTTGTTCTCAAACCCCACGGCGCTTTTTTCCCTTTGTTTATATATTCCAAATTATATTTTTTCCCGGTTTTAATGGCATTAAGGAAAATTGCCCTAACAATAAATCCCGAACTGTTGATTTTATCCTGCACTCCTTCATAAACTTTTTCCCAAAAGCGGGGCACGCTACACATCGCTTGCGGTCTCACTTCTTTAATATAAGTTTGTATTTCTTTCGGATCAAAACAGACGGCTATACTGCATCCTCTGTGAAGGCAATAAATGACCCATGCTTTTTCGAAGATGTGAGCCATCGGTAAAAAACTAACGGAAAGAAAACGTTGAGGCAAATAATCCAGCCGAACATCGTGGGTTTTCATTACAAATTTGTAATTGGCATGGGTTATAACAACTCCTTTGGGTTCTCCGGTAGTTCCTGATGTATAAATGATATGTGCGGGATCATCGTCTTGCGCGTTTTTCATCCGCTTTTCGACGGAAATCATATCTTGCGAATTTCGATTTTTAGGAGAACAAAAGGCGTCAAAATAAAGAGATATTTTATCGTCTTCCGCCAACTTTATTTTTTTGTCAAGAATGATTAAATGTTTTAGAAAAAAATTATTTTTGTAAACCGCATAAGCATTATCATATTGCCATTGTTCTCCTACAAACAATAATTCTATTTCCGCCTCATTAATCATATAGGTAATTTGCGGAATCGAGGAAGTCGCATACATTGGCACAACTACCGCTCGATTGGCGAAAGCGCCGAAATCGACATAAAGACATTCGGCGCTGTTTTGAGAGTAAATACCAATATTGGAATGAGGTTTTACTCCCATGTGACACAACGCTTCAGCAACAGCGATTATTTTTTTTGAAAATTCAGCCCAAGAAACAGACGACCAAATCCCTGTTTCCTGATCTCGTACTTTTATTGCTTCCTCATCTA
Source organism: Dysgonamonadaceae bacterium (assembly GCA_031259075.1). GTDB lineage: Bacteria > Bacteroidota > Bacteroidia > Bacteroidales > Azobacteroidaceae > Azobacteroides. The sequence goes on from JAIRLY010000193.1 coordinate 2,840, forward strand.
CAAATTTCTTCGCTTGTTGATGAATAATCTCCGACAGATGGTAATACTTCATTTTGTTAAATGATATTTAAAAGACAAAAGTACAATTTTTATTCTAACTTTGTATAAATTTTTGAAAATAATGAAAACAGATTCATTTTATTATAATGCAATCGATCTGTTAAAATGCTTAATTTCAGTTCCTTCATTCGATCAGGAAGAAATCGTTGCCGCTAATTTATTAGAGGCTTATTTATTGAAAAAAGGTTTAAATCCTCGTAGAAAAGGTAATAATATTTGGTTATTATCGCCCGGTTGGAATAAAAACAATCCTACATTGTTGCTCAATTCGCATATTGATACGGTAAAACCGGTTTCGGGTTGGACTAAAGATCCTTTTTCTCCTTTGGAAGAAGAAGGTAAATTGTACGGTTTAGGAAGTAATGACGCCGGCGCTTCGTTGGTCTCTTTACTTCAAACTTTTCTGATCCTCACGTCTAAAGTGCAACCGAATAATTTTATTTTTCTTGTTTCCTGTGAAGAAGAAATTTCCGGAAAAGATGGGATTGAACTGGTTTTACCCGAACTGCCCCCGATTGCGCTGGCTTTGGTCGGCGAACCTACCGGAATGCAGCCGGCTATTGCAGAACGAGGGTTAATGGTTCTGGACGGAACCGTTCGAGGTAAATCGGGTCACGCAGCGCGGAATGAAGGGGAGAACGCCATTTATAAAGCAATCCCGGTGATTGAATGGTTTGGAAATTTACATTTTCCTTTAGAAAGCGATTGGCTGGGGCCTGTAAAAACAACCGTCACAATGATCAGTGCAGGAACGCAACACAACGTCATCCCTGATGTTTGCCGATTCACGGTAGATGTTCGAAGTAACGAACTTTATACGAATAAACAACTTTTTGAGGAAATAGCCGCTCATTGCGGTTGTGAAATCAAAGCCCGTTCGTTCCGATTGAACTCGTCGCAAATTTCAATTGATAACTCTTTGGTGAAAAGGGCTTCGTTATTAGGTTTGGAACCGTTTGGATCTCCTACATCATCCGATCAAGCTTTGATGAATTTTCCTTCTTTAAAAATGGGACCGGGAGCATCGTCCCGCTCACATACTGCCGATGAGTTTGTATATTTGTCGGAAATTCGGGAGGCGATCAATTTGTACGTCCGGTTGTTGGATAATCTGATTTTATAACTCCAATTTCCCACCTGTACGGAGGATGTGGAACGTCCTGAAGTGATTTATTATTGATAAATTTCATAATCATTTGTTTTTCATATATTTATAAAACAGTGGAAATTTCAATTTTATAATATCGGAACTCCTATCCCGAAAAGTATTTTACTGCTAATATATAGCTATTTATAAAAAACACAGTGCAAAACATTACTGTCGCAAAAACAGATGTCTTGACAACATTTAATTTATACTTTTCATTTAAATAAAAAATCTTATATCTTATAAATAAGCAATATAACAAATACGAAAAATTTATTTAAAGTAACGCTTAAACAACTAAAAGTCGAAAGGTTAAAAACAATTTTTTTATTCCATTAACGAAATTTCCGGATTAAACAGTTGATTATAAAATGAAAACAATAAATATTTAAATTAACAATTTACATTGCGTTTCGAATAATTTTGTGCATAATCAAAAAGATACACGGTTGCATGATAGTGATTACCGGTTTTTCTGTTTTGCGCAAAAATACGTTTATTGTGCAATTTTTATCCTGATATCTTTTGTTTCCTCCTCAAAATCCTTTATTTTTGCAGTCTCATTCATAAATGTTTGAAAATAATTAATTCTAAATAATTAAATAATGAGTCTAAAAATTATTGTATTAGCAAAGCAAGTGCCGGATACGCGAAACGTAGGAAAAGACGCTATGAAAGCCGATGGGACAGTAAATCGCGCCGCTTTACCTGCCATTTTCAATCCGGAAGACTTGAATGCTTTAGAACAAGCGCTTCGCTTGAAAGATAAACATCCGGGGTCGACCGTAACTTTATTAACTATGGGGCCTCCCCGTGCGGCAGAAATCATTCGCGAAGGATTATTCAGAGGTGCGGATGACGGTTATCTTCTTACCGATCGCGCCTTTGCCGGTGCAGATACATTAGCTACCAGCTATGCACTTTACACTGCAATCAAAAAAATAGGCAATTTTGATGTAATTATTTCCGGACGCCAAGCGATTGATGGAGATACAGCTCAAGTCGGTCCTCAAGTAGCCGAAAAATTAAGCATTGCCCAAATCACATACGCTGAAGAAATTCAATCCGTGAAAGACCGTAAAATCACAGTAAAACGTCGTTTGGAACGAGGCGTTGAAGTTGTAGAAGGAATGTTGCCTGTTTTAATAACCATAAATAGTTCCGCTCCGGAATGTCGTCCGAGAAATGCAAAATTAATTCAAAAATATAAATACGCAAGAACTTCCTCTGAAAAACAAGCGGAAAGCAACGATTATATTAATTTGTATAACTCTCGTCCTTATCTTAATTTAACGGAATGGAGCGCTGCCGATGTGAATGCCGATCCGCAACAATGCGGCCTTTCCGGTTCTCCTACAAAAGTAAAGAAAATCGAAAATGTAATCTTTCAAGCAAAAGAAAGTAAAACGCTTGATTCTTCCGATGAACAAATCGAAGAATTAATGATAGAATTAATTACTAATCATACAATAGGATAAAAATGAACAATTTATTTGTATATCTTGAAATAGAAAACGGCAATGTAGAAGATGTAAGTCTGGAACTCCTTACAAAAGGCCGTTCTTTGGCTAACAAACTGAATTGTCAATTGGAAGCCGTTGCCATTGGAAGTCAACTGAATAAAGTCGGCGAACAAATATTCCCATACGGAGTGGATATTCTTCATTTATTCGACGACGTCCGTTTATTTCCTTATACCTCCCTACCCCATACTTCTATCTTAGTGAAACTTTTCAAAGAAGAAAAGCCGCAAATTGCTTTAATGGGCGCTACGAGTATCGGACGGGATCTGGGGCCACGCGTTTCTTCTGCTTTGTTTAGCGGATTAACAGCCGATTGCACTTCTTTGGAAATCGGCGATCACGAAGAAAAGAAAGAAGGTAAAATCTATACCAACCTTTTGTATCAAATCCGCCCGGCTTTTGGAGGGAACATCGTAGCAACCATCATTAATCCCGATAACCGTCCCCAAATGGCAACCGTCCGCGAAGGTGTGATGAAAAAAGCAATTTGCGATGCTGATTATAAAGGAAAAGTAATCTTCCATGAAGTAGCAAAATATGTTTCAGACGCCGACTTTGCAATAAGTGTTCTCAAACGACATATCGAATCGTCTAAAATAAATATTAAAGGCGCTCCAATTATTGTTGCCGGTGGCTACGGAATGGGATCGAAAGAAAATTTCAACTTACTTTACGACTTGGCAAATACAATCGGCGCTGAAGTAGGCGCTTCGCGCGCTGCAGTAGATGCCGGTTATGCAGAACACGAACGTCAAATCGGACAAACCGGAGTTACCGTTCGTCCTAAACTATATATCGCCTGCGGTATTTCCGGACAAATCCAACACATTGCCGGAATGCAAGATTCTTCATTGATTATTGCAATCAACAACGATCCGAACGCGCCTATTAATACAATCGCCGACTATGTGATCACCGGAGATGTGGAAAAGGTTGTACCAAAGATGATTAAATATTATAAAAAAAACAGTAAATAGTACTTTATCGGTAAATTTACCGATATTTGCGTTTTATCGGTAAATTTACCGATATTTTGGTTTTATCGGTAAATTTACCGATATTTGCAGTATGAATAAAGCAACTATATCAGCCGACATCGTTTCTTCTACAGCATTAAATGTAGAGCAACGTTTGGAATTAGAAAAAAATTTAAACGAGTTGTTGAATCTTCTGAAACAAACTTTCGGCTCTAAAACATTCTTTGGCCGTTTAATCAAAGGCGATTATATCGAATGTGTACTGGAAGAACCCAAGTTGGCTTTAAGAGTTGCCTTATTAATGAAATCATTTGTAAAATCATTGGATATTCAACCAACTAAAGGTTCCGAAAAAAGAATAAAAGATTTCAAAGAATATGGAATTCGTATTGCAATTGGAATAGGAGAACTCTCAATTTGGAACAGGAAAAAGGGAATAATTGACGGAGAAGCTATTTATTTATCCGGAAGAGCTATTAATGAAATGTCGATGTACGATAAAAAAATAAAAAACACTTTGGTTTTCAAAAGTAAAAATGAAAATTGGAATGGTTCGCTTTTACCAATATTCGAACTCTTAGATGTTCTATTTTCAAAATACAAAAGAGCCCAAAGTGAAATTATTTTTTATAAATTATTGAACAAATCGGAAAAAGAAATAACCGGAATACTAAACAAAGGACAATCTACAATCAATCAACACTCAACAGCGACCGGTTGGTTTGCTGTTGAAAGCGCTGTTGAATATTTCGAAAAAATAATTAACTAAAATGAATACTTTACTAACCTTACAGCTAACAGCTCATTTATTAGCCGATTTCAATTTTCAGCCTCAAAAGTGGTGTGATATAAAAGAACGTAAAATCATTTCTAAAGAACATTTGTATCATACTCTTGTTGTGTTTATTTGTTCTTGGATATTCTCTTTGATACTTTCTTTCTGGTGGGTAGCTTTGATCATTTCCTTATGCCATTTGGTAATTGATGTTGCAAAAAGCTACTTGTTCAAGAAAGAAAATTATAAAAAATTTCTCTTTTTCATTGATCAGGCTTTACATATAACAATAATTACCGGCGGAGTATTTCTATTCTCAAGAAATGAAGCAATCCATTTTCTTTTCTCCGTTCCAATAAATGTTGTTTATATATTGTTTGCTTTAATAGCTTGCACAAAGCCTTCCAATGTTTTTATAAAAAACTATATGGAAGCAAATAATATTATCTCCGCAAAGAAAAAAGACAATACCCTGTTAAAGGCGGGTAGAGTAATCGGTTCTTTGGAACGCATCATCTCTTTTAGTCTAATTTTATTCAATCAATTCGCAGCAGTAGGATTTATTATTGCCGCGAAATCAATTTTGCGTTTCAGAGATACAGATACGGCAAAAACAGAATATCTGTTAATCGGTTCCCTACTCAGTTTCGGTATAGCGATTTTATTAGGAATCGCTTACTGTAAATTACTATATTTAAAATAATAACTAAAAAATTAAACGATAATGGCTAATTTTTATTTAGACAATCCGTCTTTAAAACATCATCTTCATCACCCGTTGATGAAACGTATTATTGAATTAAAAGAACGGAATTATACAGACGCAGAAAAATATGATTATGCGCCCATTGATTTTGAAGACGCAATGGACAGTTACGAAAAAGTAATGGAAATTGCCGGCGAAGTGATTGGAGATGTAGTTGCCCCTAATGCGGAAGAAGTAGACGCACTTGGCCCGAAAGTAGTTAACAACCGTGTCGTTTATGCGCCCGGAACAACAGTAAATCTGAAAGCAACCACTCAAGCCGGTTTGATGGGACTTTCTATGCCTCGCCGCTACAATGGCTTGAATTTTCCAATGGTGACTTTCATCATGACTTCCGATATGGCGGCACGAGCCGACGCCGGATTTTGTAATCTCTGGGCATTACAAGACTGTGCCGAAACATTGTACGAATTTGGAGATGAAATGCAACGCCAAAAATTCATCCCCCGTGTCTGTGCAGGAGAAACAATGTCGATGGACTTGACCGAACCGGATGCCGGCTCCGACTTGCAAGCCGTCATGTTGAAAGCTACTTACGACGAAGCGGAAGATTGCTGGAGACTAAACGGCGTTAAACGTTTCATCACTAACGGAGATTCCGATATTCATTTGGTATTAGCCCGTTCGGAAGAAGGAACCAAAGACGGTCGCGGCCTTTCTATGTTTATTTACGACAAACGCGACGGAGGCGTAAATGTCCGTCGTATCGAAAACAAAATGGGGATAAAAGGTTCGCCTACTTGCGAATTGACCTATAAAAATGCAAAAGCGCAATTGTGCGGTTCGCGAAAATTAGGCTTGATTCGCTACGTTATGTCTTTGATGAACGGCGCTCGATTAGGCATTATGGCGCAAGCAACCGGCTTGTCGGAAGCGGCTTACCGAGAAGCATTGGCTTACGCTAAAGACCGGAAACAATTCGGAAAAACCATTATTGAATTTCCGGCTGTATACGAAATGATAGCCAACATCAAAGCTAAATTAGACGCTTCCCGCACTATTCTTTACGAAACCGCCCGTTTTGTAGATATCTATAAAATATTGGAAGATATCGAAAAAGAACGCAAACTGGAACCGGAAGAAAAAGAAGAATTAAAGAAATACAAAAAATTAGCCGATGCTTTTACACCATTGGGAAAAGCACTGAATACCGAATACGCCAATCAAAACACTTACGACTGTATTCAAATTCACGGAGGCTCCGGTTTTATGAAAGATTATCCTTGTGAACGGTTGTATCGCGACGCCCGTATTACCAATATTTACGAAGGCACTACCCAGTTGCAGGTGATAGCAGCTATTCGCCATGTTCTCACCGGAACTTATCTCGCCCAAATGAAAGTCTATCAAGCAGAGCAATTAAATCCCGCTTTAGATGGATTAAAAGCACGATTGGCAAAACTGGTCGACATTTACGAACAATTAGTTCCGCAAGTAGCCGATACAAAAGACAACGAATATATTGATTTTCAAGCGCGCCGTTTGGTAGAATGTGCCGGCCACATTATTTTGAGTTACCTGTTGTTATCGGATGCCGACCGTCGCCCGGAAGAGTTTAGACATTCAGCGGAAGTGTATCTCAACTACGGTGAAACGGAAGTGAAGAAAATCCAAAATTTTATCCGTAGTTTCAATCGGGAAAATTTGGAATTTTATAAACAAGCGCAATGTTGAAGCTACAAATAAATAATTTGTGATGATTTTATAGTTTTTCTAAAAAATCTCACTAAATTTGTGCAGTTTTTAAACAAAATTTATCAATTTTTCAGAAAGAAACAGATAGTATTTTAATTTTATATATTTAATAAAGAAAGCGTTAGCTTATATTCTTGTTCACAGAAATCTCAACAATTTCAAACCAAACAAGAATAAGTTAGGTAAACATTCACGTTGGATGCGTGGACTTAACTTATTTGTTACTACGGGTAATCAAGAATCTCTAAGGCGAATAAAGTTAAAAGTTCCACGCTTCGTATTTTTAAACCGCTTCTCTCCAAGAGCCAAGCAGTTTAATAAAAGCCGGTTGTATTTATCGGAGACGGGGAAACTAAAAACTAAGAGTTAAGAGTTAAGAATGGAAAAAGCGTGATTATTCCCTGCGGAATGTTATGGGGCGCTCAACAGTCCCATTTAACCGGGTGTGGCAATTTGAAATTCATCTGCTGAGAATAGAGAAAAGGAAGACCGAAGGTCTTCAAATAGAAAATATGACTAAATTTTAATAAATATGAAACAAGATCGGAGATATATTCGTCAACCGCCATCATACACGGCTCAAAGTGTTGTCCGGAAAAAATGTACGAAAGTACACCCACAACAAGGTATCATTCTTTATAAATTTATCTAATTAGAAAAAAAACAATTTATATTTATGCGAAATTTTAATTTTCTTTTGCTTGTGTTCTGCTTGCTTACAGTACCGGTTACAACGAGTGCACAGGTAACAATAGGGAGCGATAAAACGCCCGAAAATTTCTCGTTGCTCGAACTTGTCAGCAACGGATCCGGTGCATTACGCCTGCCACAACTTACTCTCGACGAGCGAAAAGCTCTGAATTTAAGCGGTAATAAACTTGCCAAAGGTTTAACTATATTCAACACCACTGCCGGTTGTGCAGAGTACTGGAACGGCACAAAGTGGGTTAGCCTCTGCTCAGGAACCTCGGAGTTATCGCTGAGTAAAAACAACAATAACTGCGCTTCGTTTGATGCCGGAGGCAATTGTGTCAACAGTTACACGGTAAGCGACCCGAATTACAAAGAACAGGGCGAGTATTTTCTATCGTGGATTTCCGGAGAGTCTTATATCGAACAACTCAACGTAGAACAGAGAGGAGACGCCGTGCTTTTTACAGTAAAATTTCTGCCCAACGACCGCGCTTCGGATCGTACGTCCATTTTAATGGTTACTTCGCCCTTTGGAAACAGCAATCTGTTTATTTATACGCAGTTGGGAAATCAAACGGATTGTGGCAATACGGCTTCAGTCCCAAAAATCAAAGCCGAAAACGACAAAACCTCGTTTTGTAGTGGCGGAGCGGTTTACCTTTACCTGGACGGACGACCCGGCGGATCCTATATCTGGACGCTCAACGGACAGGAAATCGGAAGCGGTACGGAACTTGTGGCCACACAGGCTGGAAAATATATCGTCTATGCCAACAAAATCGGTTGTACAACCTACAAGCCGGATACACTACTCGTAACAACCTCTTCCAACGAAATATCGCCCGCGCCACTGTCCGTTATTTGCGCCAACGAAGGCTTCGTCTGTTCGGAAAGCGAAACGACTAAACTTTATGCGACGATTTCCGGTGCAGGTACTGTTCGCTGGTATAAGAACGGCGTTCGCCAAGGACTGACCGGTTCTCCCGTCAATGCGGGTATCGGCGAATGGTTTGCCGTTGTGGAAGACGGCGATTGCTCATCAATGCCGTCTAACACCATAACGGTGCGGGTTGAGCTTTATTCGACCGGTCAGGTGATTACTGTTCCGGTGATTCTGATTAACGGCGTCGCTTCGGAACCCAACGGCAACAGTCTCTGTACAGGCGGGTCGTTGCCTCTTGCTGTCGCTACGCCGCAAAAAGGAGTTACTTATACATGGTATAAAGACAACACCCTCATCGGACAGGGCACAAGTATAGAATACAGCCTTTCGGGTACGAGCGGCTCATTCCTGCTTCGTTGCCGCGCCACAACAGGATTTTCCTGCTCGAAAGAAGCTATCAGCAACGCTACTGTTACAACAGCCGTTGCGCCCGGCATGCCCTCCATCTCGATTAATCCTGCAAGCGGCGTGCTTTGTGGCGGACAGGCGACTTTAACCGCCTCTTCGACAGGCGCTACCTCGTACCGGTGGTTTAAAGACAACGTTCAACTGCCCGAAACTTCCAATATGCTGACAATCACTGAAACAGCTTCATATACTGTAAAAGGCGTGAACGGAACTTGCATTTCGCTGGTATCCGCGCCCAAGGTTGTCAGCAGCGCTTCAGGCCTTGCCGAAGTAACTATTTCCGGCCAACAAACCGCTAATCCCGGCGATACGCGTACTTATACCGCCATGATGAACAACCCGCAGGGGGCTGCATACAATTGGACTGTTGGCGGCGTCGGATCACTGGTAAGCGGACAAAGATCAAACCAAATAACCGTTTACTTTGCTTCTGCGGGCGCCGCTACCATTGGTTTGACTGCTGCCAACGACTGCGGCACAGCTTCGGTTACAAATAACAACTACGCTGTAACGGTCGCAACGACTTGTACCAACGCAAGCATTACGGCGTACAATCCTGTTTCAAAAACTCAAACGATTATTGCCGGACAGCAGACCACTCTCGGCATTACGGCGGCTGGAAGCCCGACGCTTTCATACAAATGGTTCAAATCGGCCACAGCCCAAACTACCGGAGGAACGGAGGTTGGCTCCGGCGCATCATACAGCACGCCGAATACGTTAGCGACAGGTACACACTATTATTATTGTGTCGTAACATCGTCCTGCAACAATTCGACGGCAATTTCCGAAGTGTTTACCGTAACCGTCAATTCCGATCCGAGTACATTACCTGCCGGAACGAGTACAAGTACAGTGACCGGCAAATATCTCTTTGACGTCGCAATAACCGATTATACTTCAGGATCTTCGTGCGGTACGCTTTCGAGCCGTATCGGGCAGAAAGCCGACTTTTCACAAACAGCTACTAACACGCAGGTTTACACATTCACCTCTTTGGACGCTTATTCCAACGTCCGTTTCTATGCAGTTGAAAACAACCATCAGGGACAAATAGTTGAAAGTATTACCCCAAACGGCAACCAGGCGACCGTCGTTTACAAGAATGTGAACACGCTGGCTACCGGTAAGGACAAATCATCGGCGCTATCCGTAACCATCTATGTAGTCTATACTGACAACTCTCAAACGGACGTGCAGCTCTCATTCGATGTCAAGATTATGGACTGCCAATTTTGCCCGGGATACTTAGCAGTGGGTGGCGAATATGCGACGAGCAAGACAGATTATCTTGCAATTCCTGAAAAGACCACATTTGCCGAACTGACTGATAGCAGTGGCAGTTGGAAATTTGCCAAGACCGGCAAGGACTTGTGTTTTTATAAAACAGACGGCAATAATAGTACGACAACAAATTGGTCTACTACTAAAAGAAGTTGTGAAAGTGCGAATACAAACTACAATGATGGTACATTCGGATGGCGTTTGCCGAATATTGCCGAACTCGGCGCTATACAGTCTGTACACAACTCTTTGGCTTCGCAGTCAACATCCGCTACCGATACTGCGAATTTACATTCTAACTCTTACTGGAGCAGTACGGAGTACAATGGTGCTACTGCTATGGTTTGGTATTTCAGTTCCGGTTTCACGATCCGGTACAATAAGATGTCCATCGTCTATGTTCGGTGCGTGAAGGGTTATTAACAATTAAACTATTTACAATAAAACTGAAGACAGGAGACAAAAGAAGATAGACAAGACATAAAAGACGTCTTTATGGTCTATATCTTTCTTCTTTTGTCTTCAAATTTATAAATGAATATGAAACAACAAATAAAAATAACGCTCTTGTTTTGGCTTGCTTCGTCCGGTTTGTTCGGACAAGAAGTGAAAATTTCTTTTCCGCAGTTGGCGGGCAAGGAAGTAAAAATTTATTACTTTGCAGGAGCAAAAGTTGATTCCGTAGTTTCGGCAACCGATGCGAAAGGCTCGGCCGTCTTGAAAATTCCCTTAGCCGATTATTGTGGCATGGCTTTCCTGAAGGCAGGGGATGCCGGCGGGATAGAAATAGTTATTAGTGGAAAAGAAACAAAAATATCTTGTGCAACGGCAGAACTCAACATCGAAACCGTCGATTTCTCGGCTTCGGAAGAAAATATTCTCCTGAAACGGCTTTTTACCGAAGCGAGTCACAACCTGCAACTTCAGGAGTGGTTGCAGTCAGTTGGCCGGTTTTACGACACAGAACATCCCTTTTACATTGCTGTCGGGATGGAACTCGATTCTGTCCGGCAGATAATCGGTAAAATGGAAACCGAAGCTGCTCTGTCGCCGTTTTATGCTGCTCGCTACTATGCGCTCAACAATTTTATGAACCGCCTTTTTGAAGCCGACCGGCAAGCGGATAAAATGGGAGCGCTCGCTATACAGCATGAAATGGAAACAACTCTTGATATTGCTGTGCTTTATCGTACGGGGCAACTTTGGGAAAGCGTGCACAATTACTATATCAGTTTATTCAACCGCACGGGTAAAGAAGACAAACATTTGCAATATGCAAAATCCATACTCCGGACACTCGATCGTCTGTCATCGCCTCTTTACGAAGCTTACCTTGCCGGATGTATCGCTGAAATGGAACGCTTCAAATGGCTCGATTCGCGCGACGCCGTAATTGCACACGTACTTGAACGAAATCCGAACCTGATAAGGGATGCGAAATAACTAAACCGCCGCCATCATTCCCGATATTTCGGCCAACGCTTTCATCCGTCCCAAAAACGAATAACCGGGATTATATTTTTTGTCGATGTCCGACAACATTAACGGCCCGTGATCGATCCGCATCGGAAGATGGGGATAATCCTTAAATATTTTTATTAATTCAAGTAAATGTCCCCGTCCTTCTAAATGAGAGGCTTCTACAAAATCGCCGTTGGAAAAAACATTCGTACTTCGCAAATGGACAAAATGCGTCCGATGTGCGAATTTTCCGGCTAAATCGACGACGTTGTTGTGAATTCCGGCGCTTAATGAACCGGCGCAAAACGTCAATCCGTTGTGCGGATTATCCACTGCTCTTAAAAACCAATCAATATCTTCTTCATTCGTAACAATCCGGGGCAAACCTAAAACGGGAAAAGGCGGATCGTCGGGATGTACGCATAAATTCACTCCGTATTCTTCGGCGACAGGAATCACCTGTTCGAGAAAATATTTGAAATTCGCTCTTAATTGATCTTTGTCGATATCTTTATAATCTTCTAATAAACGATTGAAAATTGCGACCGGATTTTGATCGCCTTCTTTGATGTTTCCATTCACAAAACCTTGTGTTTTAACAATGATCGCATCAATCAATTCTTCTTTTTCTTTTTCCGTAATGGTTTTATCCAAATCCTGCGCTTTTTTCAAAATTTCGGAAGAATAATCTTTCTCAGCTTCTTTTCTTTTTAAAATATAAACATCAAAATACGCAAATCGCGCGCGATCGAAATACAAAGAATAAACGCCGTTTTCTTGTTTTTTATTTAAATCGGTACGAATCCAGTCGATTACCGGCATGAAATTATAACAAACCGTCCGGATATTCGATTTCCCTAAATTAGCTAAACTGATCTTGTAATTTTCTATCAGTCTATCCCTGTCTTTTCCCGCATATTTAATGCTTTCCGAAATCGGCAGACTTTCCACGACCGACCACCGCAAACCGGCATTTTCTATGTATTGTTTCAAGTCGTCAATCGCTTCCTGCGTCCAGATTTCACCATTGGGAATATGATGCAAAGCGGTCACAATTCCCTCCACGCCAATTTGTTTTAAATCGGAAAGTGAAATTATGTCGCTCTTCCCGAACCATCTCCAAGTTTTTTCCATATTCTTTTTATTATTTTGCTCACAAATTTATAAAATATTTCGTAAATCAACAGAAAGATAGAAAAGCTATTCGGATTTCATTATCATCTTCAAAACAGGTCTTAATAAATTATTGTTATACAATCTATTACCTATATTTTGCTTTTTTTTATAAAAATAGTTATAACCGTAATCCGGAGTCTGTTTCGCCTCCGATAGCGGCAATTCGACAATCTGATTTAAAAATACGGATAATTCATTTCCGAAATCTCTTTTTTTCTCTTCTTCTATCCAAGGTTGCGATAGTTTATCCAAATAGGCCGAATCGTTATTGTCTAAATAAATAATTTCTTCAATTGCCTCATTCATCGATTGATAATCCATCAGATTGATAAATGATTTTGTATTAAAGTCTTTTCCTACAACCGGATTTCCCCAATAAACAGGAATTGAATTTACCCGCATCGGATCGGTCAATTTTTCGGTCGTATAGCCGGATAACGAACTGTTTTCAAATGCAATTGTAAATTTATAATCTTTGATAAAATCAATTTTATCGGAAACAGGATTGCCTGTATTATTCAGATATTTTCCTCCGGAATCTACTTTTTTATATTCCGATAAACGGTAGAAGAATTTCTCTCTGACCGGATCGGATACTTGTGCATTGGAATAAACAAAATTACAAAATTTTCTTTGGAGGTACGCCGCTTGTTCTGTATTCATGGGAGTAAATAACCCGTCGTAGTTTTTCGATACCGCAAACAAAGGAAAACGAAAATAGCGGTTTCCAAAATTAATCCATGAACTTCCTATGCCGTAATCGCACAAATTGAAGTCCGGAACATCGTTTTCGCCTGTAAAATAGATTTTTACAGCATCTTTGTATCGAAAATGCTTCGTCCCAAACAGCGAATAAAACAAATATTCGGGATTTTGTGAATCGTAAATGATTCTGTAATGATCTTTTAAAGCGGAAACAATGAAATTATCGTTATAATCAAAGCCTTTCCAAAAGTCGACAAAAAACAATCTAATTACTTTCATATATAAGTTACAATATATAAACAAATATAGATATTATTGTCGAAAATACAAAATGCAGAACTTTTTGACTTGGCGCAAAACAATCCGGCTTGCTTCCTTTAAACAGACATTTCCATTAGGCGTAAAGCAAAATCTTTCAGCAAAAATTCCAAGTTTCTTTTGCTTTTATTCCACACCGAATGTTCGTATAATTGATTGATTTTATCCCGCTGTTCCCGGATATATTGTCTGTCGAAATTACCCCGCAGGAGCGATTTAAGAAAATAGACCCGTTGTTTTTCCAAATAAACCGGAAGTTCTTTATAAGAATCAAACAGGTTTTCGCGACAGGATAATTGAATGATTTTTTCTAAAACGATGTAAAAGCTTGCGATATTTCCGGCAGATTTCTTTTGTGTAATGGAGTTATTTTGAATATGATAATAATAAGTAGGAAGATGAGTTACAGCCATTGTCTGTGCCGATAAAGCAAACTGAAAAGACCATAAAGTATCTTCATGTAAAATTCCTTCTTCAAACCAACTGTTTTGTTCTATGAAAAAATTCCTTTTTATCAATTTATTCCAAGCCATTTCATACCACTTTCTATTTAAGAAAGAAGTAAATATAAACCGGGGTTCGCTGTAATTTCCTTCCTGCAGCAACAATTGCGGATAAGAATTCCGTTTATTGCCCGTTACTTTTATTTCACCGATTACAAAATCAACAGTCTGATTCTCAGTTAAGGCAACAAGCGTTTCTATGCAATCCGGAGCAATTTCATCGTCGCTGTCCAAAAAGAAGATATAATCGCCTGTCGAAACTTTTACTCCGGTATTTCGTGCGGCAGCTAATCCCTTATTTTCAGTATGATGAATTATTTTCACCGCATTCTTTTCAGGGTAATTGTTCAAAATCTCTTTTGCTGTCTCCATGCTGTCGTCCGGTGTAGCGTCGTCCACCAAAATACATTCAATATTCTTATACGATTGGTTCATAACTGATAAAAGACATCGCTCGATGTAGCGCGACACATTGTAAACGGGAATAATAATTGAAATCAACATGTTATTTTATATAAAAATCCTACCAAATTTGCCACTTTTCTAAATCTACTCCCACCATTTTTCCTTTAGACATCTTCATTCCCAAATACATTCCGGGATTGGAACTGAAAGTACCGATAACGCAGTATGCCCGACTCAGAATATCGACCGAAGCAAAAAGTTTTTCATGCGCCCGGCGTTTGAACTCTTCGTTCTGTTTTTGAAAAACATCATTAAAATAGCCGCGTGCTCCTTTTCCACACAAAGTATAAATATTTCTGTTTTTAGTCTGACTTTGAAAATCTTCAATTATCAAATAATTGTCTGCCAATATAAACACATCTTTTATTTCGGAATAGGGTTGTGCCTTTTCTATATATTTCTGAATATCAAACAATTGTGTTTCAATATTTTTATCTCCCGTCCGAATATGAAACCCGATGTACTTTTCGGGAAGTTGAAGAGAGTCTATCAACGAATCTACTTTTCGTTGGATCTTTTCGTTGTATCGCCAGGTCAGTTGGATCAGAACTCTGCAAGCCTCCTGTAGCGATCCGTCAATTTCTAATTGAGGAATGTAAAAGTGTTTTTTTTCCTGTTTCCTGTCTCGAATGGCATTAAACAGTTCAAAAGTCAAAAAAGTTCCCCTGTGAAACAGATGATAAATAACAACTTCCGGCCATAACATTTTGAGAAAGCTGGGATACCGCTTATTGTATTTCGCATGAAAATTACCATATTCTTCTTCGCAAAACGGCAAAAAATAATCCGTCCAACCGTTTTTATATCCGAAGTTGGCATCTTTAGAGTATAGAACAAATTTAATTTTGTTTTCCAGACAATAAAGCATTGCCAAAATCATATTATTATACTCGGAAAAGAACCCGCCATCGTATCCTAAATGGAAAATTAATTTCCGTTTGAATGAATTATTCAATTTTTCGTATTGTTTCAGTAAATCAATCATAAGAAATTTAATGTTTTATTCGGGATATATTTGGGTGGACAAGGAATGTTCTAATTTTATTTCAGCCGATCTGAAAGCTTCTTTAGCTGTTTGTTTTTTCATTTTCCAATAAACCTGTTTTCTTTTATTTCTCAACAGGGTAAATTGCAAAATCCGGATATTGTTTTTCAACTGAATGATGCGATACAGATTTTTTGCACCGTTTTTACCGGTCATTTTATAAAAATAAATAAAATTTCCTTCGTAAAGGAAATGCAAACGCGATTGAAGAATATAAAGAGAACGACCTTCTAAGTGCATAATCTTGGCATCCGGCAACGACAAAATTCGATAATTAGCCTTTCGGATGCGGTAACAAATTTCGACGTCTTCGCCGTTCATGAAAAAGTCGGGATCGAAAGCGCCCGTTTCTTCCAGGACTGTTTTCTTAATCATCAAGTCGGCGCCAACAATCATTGCTACATCCAAAGGGTTGCCGGTATAATTGAAACAACGTGATTTGGGAACTTTCCAATTCATATCCGGCAAATAAAAGATAGAAAAAAATTCCTGTCTGCAAGTTGGGAAATGGCGAGCAAAAGAATGGGTCGGACAATGATTTTCATCATATAAATTTCCGCCACATGCGCCGATCGTTGGAGAAGATTGCAGATGCCGGTAAAGAATTTCTACCGCATTGTTTATCAGTAATGTGTCCGGATTCAAGAACAAAATACACTCGCCTCGGGCTACTTTCAACCCCACATTATTTGCTTTTCCAAAACCTAAATTTTCAGCAGATTGTATGCAAATTACTTCGGGATATGCTGTTTTAATCATGGAAAGCGAATCGTCCTCCGAATGATTATCTACAACTATAATCTCGTAAGAGATATCTTTCGTATGTTCTTTTATCGTCCGGATGCTGTTTACAATCAAACAAGCCGTTTTGTAGTTTACGTATAGGATAGAAACGTTCATTTATTATCTTTTTATTTTTTATTCTCTGTTTTTAACCGCTTATTTTTTTATTCGATTCATCAAAAACCCTATACTTTCCTTAAATATTATTGAGTTACTGAGTTTCATTATTACGATATAAAGCGTTGCCGAAATAACTACTTTGAAAATAAGCAATCCGTATAAATTCCGGATATTTTTTGTCGCCAGCCAGGCAATAAAAAAACAGCCGATTGTCACGATTAAATAAGGTAAGATATCTTTCAAAACATCCCTTAATCGCAGTCCGATCAATTGATGAACATAATGTTGCCAGATTAGCAATCCGACAAAATTAATAACAATATAACCCGTTACCATCGGGAATACGCCAAACGAAAACATACAAACAACCGTGATAAGTTGCAATAACCCGATCGCAATATTTACATGCATGTATATATTCGATTTTCCATACGTATTAATTAAATTGGTAAATAAAGTCCCCAAAAATCCTGCAGCGCCCCAAATACAAAACAATTGCAGAAAAGGGACTGCCGGCAGCCATTTATCTCCAATCGTTACAATAATAAATTCTTTTCCGACAAAAGCCAATCCCAGCATCAACGGAAACGAAATAAAAGCGCCGAAACGCATCAATCTTCTCAATGCGTTTATTTGTCTGGATTTATCTTTGTTCATCTGTACTAAAACCGGTTGTGTCACGGAAGTGATTGTTCCGTTTACAAACGAATTTCCTATCGCCATCCATTTCTGTCCCTGTGAATAATATCCGACCTGAATAGCGTTATAAAACTTTCCTAAAATAACAGAAAAGAAATGTGCGTTGATTTGCATAAAAATTTGGGTCAAAAACAATTTGAAACTAAATGAAAACATTTGTTTCAAAGGTGAAAAACGAAAAGTCAAAGCAGGTTTCCAAGGGACAATTATAAATCGCAGCAAAGACGACAAAGCAACGTGACTTACGGATTGTATGGCAAGCGCCCAAAAGGCAAACCCTTTTAACGCTAAACAAAGACCTATAATACAAGCTGTTAAAAATGAAATAATTTCGATTAAAGCTTGCTGTTTTACCATTAGTTTTTTAAACAGGATCGTATAAGAAACAGTTGATATACCGCCCAAAAAGAATGATAGAAATAGCACCCGCGACAAGTCGGTTAACTCCGGACGTCCATAAAACCGGGCAATCAGCGGCGCACTGAAAAAAAGAATAGTATACAGAAACAGACCCATCCAAAAGGTAAACCAAAAAACGGCGTTATAATCGTCCGGATTTGCATCCCGTTTATTCGTTAAAGCGACCGAAAAACCACTATTAACAATGGTGGATGCAATTCCTGTAAAAATAGCCAACATCCCTACCAACCCGTAATCGCTCGGATTTAAAATGCGGGCCAGATAAATGCCGAATACCACACTAATCAATTGCTGTGCACCATTACTAATGCTACCCCAGAACAGCCCGTTTGCCGTTTTTTGTTTAAGCGTTGATTCAGTCATGCAAAATGGCCGATACCTGTTCTACTTTAAGGCCTGTAAGTTTGGCGATTTCGTCGATACTCATGTTATGTTTATAACAATTTCGCACAAATTTAATTTGCTCGCCTTCGCGTCCCATTTCAAGACCACGTTTTTCTCCCATTTCAAGACTTTTACTCTTCACATAATTCATGGAAAGGATTACATCATCGTATACCATTACACTTTTTTGATATGTTTTCATCTCTTCTTCTGTTAAATTGTCTATTGCTGTATTTAAGCATTAATTCAGCCATGCAAAATGGCCGATACCTGTTCTACTTTAAGGCCTGTAAGTTTGGCGATTTCGTCGATACTCATGTTATGTTTATAACAATTTCGCACAAATTTAATTTGCTCGCCTTCGCGTCC
>JAIRLY010000183.1 GCA_031259075.1 Dysgonamonadaceae bacterium
TCAATGTGATACTTCTTGTAAGTATCGGCATTCATAACACTCAAATTTCCCATCGCAAATAAAGCGATTACAAATAAATAAGTAAAAATGTTTTTTTTCATGATATAAAAATGTTAATAAATAAAATTATCGTGTGACTTAATCAATGCAAAGTTATGAGAAGTGGAAACATTCAAAAATAGACAATCGTTCAAAAATATGGAATATTGTTCACTTTAATAAAAAATTCTTGATTTGACATAAAACAAGGTAAGTTTCTAAAATATTTTTTTGCTTTACTTTGTAAAAAAAATCTATATTAATCAAAATTGATAATATAATTTGTTATTTTTGCGCATTGAACTTAGTTTTAATGAATAATTTATATTCTAAACAAAGAGAATTGGATAAACGTTATCTTCGCATGGCGATGATATGGGCGGAAAACTCATATTGTAAACGGCGACAAGTGGGCGCTCTTATTGTTAAAGATAAGATGATTATTTCCGATGGTTATAATGGAACTCCTTCGGGATTTGAAAATAATTGTGAAGATGAAAACGGTTTGACCAAGTCTTATGTTTTACATGCAGAAGCCAATGCCATTACTAAAATTGCCTGTTCAAACAACAATAGCAAAAATGCAACTTTGTATGTTACGGCTTCTCCTTGTATCGAATGTGCAAAACTGATTATACAAGCAGGCATAAATAAAGTGGTTTATTCTGAAAAATACCGTTTAACAGAAGGTATTGAGCTTCTTGAAAAAGCAAATATAGAAATAGTGTATATAGGCAAAGAGGAATTAAAATAGAAATGAAAAAATTTCCGACAGGACAATGGGAGCAAAAAAAACAACTTGGCAGATAGCGACTTCTATAGCTGTTTCATTGATTATAGGTATTCTTATAGGTAATTTTATTTCCGGTAAATCTCTGGGAAGAAGTTTGTTTTTAACTCCTAACAATAAAATAAACGTTATTTTGGATATTATTAACGAAGATTATGTAGATCCGATCAATTTAAAAGAGATGACCGAAGGCGCTATTGTAAATATTATTAATGAGTTGGATCCTCATTCAAATTATATTCCCGGCAGTGAATTGCAAACCGTCAATGTGGATATGGAAGGACATTTTGGGGGCATCGGAGCGAGTTTTTTTATACATAAAGATACGATCGTTATAACGAATCTGGTTTATGGAGGGCCTTCCTCTCAAGCAGGGTTATTACCCGGCGACCGGATTATTTATGTGAATGATTCACTCTTTACCGGACCGGAAATTACAGAAGATAAAATATTAAATACTTTGCGCGGCCCGGTAGGATCGACTGTAAAATTAGGTATTCAACGAGATTTCTCCGATGCGATTATTACTTACCGGATCAAAAGAAATAATATCCTATTGACCACTGTAAAAGCTTTTTATGAAGTAAAAAAAGGAATTGGATTTATTAAAATCTACGATAAATTCAGTCACTCTACTTATGACGAATTTATGCAAGCGGCAACCAAATTGATTGCTCAGGGATGCACTTCTTTTATTTTAGATTTGAGAATGAACAGCGGTGGTTCTTTCGAGGTGGCCGGCAAAATTATTAATGAATTTTTACCGGCAGACCGAATGATTGTCTATGCAGAAGGTAAATCGTTTCCCCGAATAGAAACTATTTCGGACGGGAGTGGTATTTTTCCTGAAAATCAATTGGTTGTATTAATTGATCAAATGTCGGCTTCCGCGAGCGAAATTGTAGCCGGAGCTATTCAAGACAATGATAGAGGCCTTATTATCGGTCGCCGTTCCTTTGGAAAAGGATTAGTTCAAAATCAAATTGAGTTGTCTGACGGTTCGGCCGTTCGCCTTACCATTGCCCGTTATTATACTCCTTCGGGAAGAAACATCCAGCGAAAATACCAGTTGGGAAAATCGGATGAATACAACCAGGAATGGATCAACCGAATTAATAGTGGAGAAGGTTTTTACGAAGACAGCGTGAAAATAGACAAATCACTGGTTTATAATACAATAAGCGGACGACCGGTTTATGGAAATGGTGGAATTATGCCCGATATTTTTGTCCCGATTGATACCACTCATTTATCTACCTATTATATCAATTTGAATAACAAAGATATTTTCAATAAATTCGCTTTCGAGTATTCCGATAAAAATCGAAAGATTTTAAATACATTTAAAGATCATTTATCTATGCTGGAATACCTGAAAACACAACCTGTTCTTTACGAAATCGTTCGTTTTGCAGAAGAAAACGGAGTGAAGAAAAGAACTTTTATGATTAATCGCTATTCTAATCAGATTCTTCTTACTACTTATGCTTGTATACTGAGCAATTTTTTTGGAGATGAAGCTTTCTATCAAGTTTATCTTAGTGATGATCCGGTGATTGCCAAAGCAATCGAAGCTATTCGGAAAGGCGACGCTTTTCCTCAGACAATTGCTTCTATGAAATACAAAGAATTACAATAAGTTGTTTGACAATAAGTTGACATGTCGAAAATAAAGATATATAAAGCGTCTGCCGGCTCGGGAAAAACCTATACTTTAGCATTGGAATATATCAAAGAGCTGTTGATAGCTCCATTCAATGAAAATTACCGGCATATTTTGGCCGTTACTTTTACTAAAGAAGCGACCGGAGAAATGAAAGACCGTATCTTGGCCGAACTTTACGGTTTAGCTTTTTGTACGGAAGATTCCGCCGTTTTTCGAGCATCCATGCTAAAAATATTGAAAGAAGCCGGTCATGACTTGGATGAAAAACAAATACGGGAAAAATCCGAAACGCTTCTAAAGAATATTCTACACGATTACAGTCGTTTAAATATTACAACGATTGATAGCTTTTTTCAGCGGGTGCTACGAAACTTGGCTCGGGAGTTGGGAAAAGGTTCCAAATTTAATTTGGAAATGAATGTCAATAAAGTGTTGCAGGAAGCCGTTCATGCAACGATCGAAAAAGCGAATCAAAACAGGCAAATATTGGAATGGCTCACTACTTATATCGAACATAAATTGGACGACGACCGTAATTGGCGAATTGAAAATGAAATATTCGAATTTAGTAAGTGTATTTATAATGAATTTTTTCAAGAACATGAACGCACTTTACGTAAGCAATTAGAAGAAAATCCTCAACTGTTCAAAAAGTTAAAAAAACAACAAGAACAGATTAAAAAAGAATGTAAAGAATATTTCATCACGACTTATCAAAAGTTACAACAACTTTTAAATGATCATAATCTGGACGCGGACGATTTTATACGAAAAGGAATCCCTGTTCATTTTTTTCGTAAATTAGCCGACGGTAACTACAAGGTAGATATCAATAAAACTATTCTGGATTGCTGTATAGAACCATCTTCATGGACAAACAAAACGCATAAAAGAAGAAATGAAATAATAGATTTAGCCGCTTTATCCCTAATTCCATTATTGAATGATACATTGAACGTGTTAAAAGTCCGGCTTACTTCCGGAATGATTACCGGTAATTTACATCAGTTAGGCTTGGTGTGGGATATTACAAATGAAATCACCGAACGAAATACGGAAAACAATCGCTTCATGCTGTCCGATACGGCAATGTTTCTCAACGAAATGATTGACGACTCAGATGCACCGTTCATTTATGAAAAGCTGGGAGCGGATATTCATCATGTTATGATCGATGAATTTCAGGATACATCGCGCATGCAATGGAACAACTTCAAAGCGCTTCTTTCCGACATCTTGGCGAGCAACAGATTCAGTTTAATTGTTGGAGACGTCAAACAGTCGATTTATCGCTGGCGAAACGGCGACTGGAGAATTTTAAATTCCATTGGGAAAGAACTGAATGTCACGCCTCAATCGCTGGAATACAATTACCGGAGTGAAAAAAATGTGATTGATTTTAATAATTCCTTTTTTACTTTTGCAGCTTCATTGCTTAACCAACTGTATGAGAATAAATTCGGAGATATTTCGCAATCACCGTTTTGCTCTACTTATAATGAAAAAGAAGTATGCCAGAAAACACAAAAGAAGATTGTATCAGGGTATGTGTCCGTTGATTTTATTCCGGATAAAAAAGAAGATGTTTCATATCCGGAGTTGATGCAGGAAGCTGTTTTTTTACAATTGAAAATACTTTATGAGCAGAAGATTCCAGCGAAAGATATTTGTATTTTGACGCGGAATAATAAAGAAATTATCATTTTAGCCGATTATTTATCGTCTCTTAAGGCGGATTATCCGGAAATGGCGAAAGAACATTATTTGAATATTGTTTCCAACGATGCTTTTCAATTGAAATCGTCGCCGGCTGTTATGATTATCATTGAAGCGCTTAAAATCACAGCCGATTCGGGAAATACAATCAATCGAGAACAATTACGATATTTACTTTCGTGTTTTAACCTCGTCCCCGAACATTCTCTAAAAGAGAAATACACTCCACTTTCCATTGGCGAGGGGCCGGAGACAACGTTACCGCTTTTTGAATTAATCGGTTATCTTTATCGTTTGTTCAAACTGGAACAAATAGAAGGTCAATCTGCTTATCTGTTTGCTTTTTACGATTTCGTATCTAAATATTTGAATGAAAATCAAGGAGATATTCATCATTTTCTGCAATATTGGGAAGAAGAGTTGAAAATTAAAACCATTTCGACCGGTTCAAACGTTTTTGGAGTTCGAGCGATGACGATTCATAAATCCAAAGGCCTGCAATTTCATACGGTAGTCATTCCCTACTGCGATTGGAGTCTCAATCCGAAGACCAATACTACGGTTTGGTGCGGACCAAAAGAAGGATTATACAATGTTGAATTGTTGCCGGTCGCCTACACAAGTTCAATGTCGGAAACCGTTTTTCAGACCGAATATCAGGAAGAGACTTTTCAAAGCTGGATGGATAATTTGAATATCCTCTATGTCGGCTTCACCCGCGCCGAACATAATTTGGTTATTTTAGCCAAATACAAAAAATCATTGAAAGGTATTGATACGATAACTGCTGTTTCGGATTTATTACAACTTACTGTTTCGGATTTAAATGGAAAATGGAATGAAGAAACATTGCATTTTGAATTCGGCACGCGCTCTCCGGCTGAGGAAGCACAATTGATAGTTCAAGAAGACGTATCCCGACCGTTATATGCTCAAAGTCAGGTATCCGGCGATACGAATCCGCTAAAAGAAACACCTCCCTCCATGAATATTTCGTTTGTTTCGGAAGAATTTCAGCAAGGGAAATCTATTTTCAAACAATCCAATCAATCAAGGGAATTTGTGAATCCGGACGCTTCTGATAAAGAAAAGTATATCGCTTATGGGAATATTATGCACAAGCTGTTTGAGCAAATCACTCATTTTGAAGATATTGAAAAAGCAATAGATGATCTGATCATGCAAGGACTGATTCAACCGGATGAAAAACAAAAATATAGAAACAAAATAGAAACTGCAATCCGGGAATCGCAAACTGAAAATTGGTTTAACAATTCATATAAAACGTACAAAGAATATTCAATACTTACGGAAGAAAACGGCGAAGTGCTCAGTAGACGTCCCGACCGGGTGTTGCTTTCGGAAAAAGCCGCTATTGTGGTTGATTATAAGTTTGGGAAAGCCCGCGATACGCATAAAGAACAGGTAAAACAATACATGGATTTACTGGAAAAGATGAATTATCCGAACGTAGAAGGTTATTTGTGGTATGTGGAAGAACGTAAAGTTTGTCCTGTTTAGAGATGCGAAATAAATGACCGGTTGTCTTTACCGGAGAAGGATAAATTAAGAGTTAAGAACTAAGAGTTAAGAGTTAAGAATGGAAACAGGTTCGGAAAGGGCGGTAATCAATAGCGACGGGCGTTGTCGGGTTGTGTGTAGAATCGTTCTCTCTTACGCTTTCCGGCTTTGTAATTTGCAAAGTCTTGTCTATCTTTGCAAAGAAATCAGAGATAAAAATAATCACAAACATGCACCATCATCCCGAAAATGATCCTAAATACAAAGGGCTTACTGTAAACGAGGGAGTTTCTTCACCTCCGGTTGTCAATCCATATCTTCAGGAAAGAAAGAAGCGCCGTAATTTCACTCCTGCCGAATATGCGGAACAGATAATAAAAGGAAATATAACCTTGTTGAGTCAGGCCGTCACTTTGGTAGAAAGTCAAAAAAGCGAACATCAGGCAATCGCTCAGGAAGTCATAGAAAAATGCCTGCCTTACTCCGGACATTCGATGCGAATTGGAATTACCGGTGTGCCGGGCGCAGGGAAGAGTACTTCTATTGATGCTTTTGGAATGTATCTGATCAAAGAGCGAAACAAAAAGTTGGCTGTTTTGGCCATCGACCCCAGCAGCGAACGTTCCAAAGGAAGTATTTTGGGCGATAAAACGCGAATGGAAGAAATTTCACGCGAACCCAATGTATTCATACGTCCGTCCCCTTCGGCAGGTTCATTAGGCGGAGTTGCACGAAAAACCCGTGAAACGATTATTTTATGTGAGGCGGCCGGTTTTGATACGGTTTTTGTCGAAACAGTGGGCGTAGGGCAATCTGAAACGGCTGTTCATTCGATGGTCGATTTTTTTCTTCTCATTCAATTGGCCGGTACCGGCGACGAATTGCAAGGCATCAAACGGGGAATTATGGAGATGGCGGATGGAATTATAGTCAATAAAGCGGATGGAAATAACATTGAAAAGGCAAATTTAGCGGCGACTCAATATCGCAACGCCTTGCATCTGTTCCCGTTACCTCCTTCCGGATGGAGTCCAAAAGTGATGACTTATTCCGGTTATTACAAAAATGGAATCCCTGAAATATGGAATATGGTTTACGAATACATGGATTTTGTCAAAGGAAACGGTTATTTTGATTTCCGAAGAAATTCACAAGCTAAATATTGGATGTATGAAAGTATTAACGAACAATTGAGAAATCATTTTTATCAATCTCCCAAAATAGAAAAAGCATTGAAAACCAAAGAACAACAGGTTTTAAATTCGGAAGTTAGTTCCTTTGTGGCGGCTAAACAAATGCTGGATTTGTATTTTCGCTATAATTTCAACTAAGAAATGCAACAAAATCATTAATGACTTCTATTTGAAATCAAAAGACGTCCGGTTGAGGAAAGCCACTGTTTTGTGAATTTCTTTGTACATAATAATATCATCTTTAATAAAAGGTACCTCTTTCCGGTATTCATGTATGAAATTTTCCAATACAGGCGAGGTTTTGAGCGGTTTCCGGAAATCAATTCCTTGTGCAGCATTCATCAATTCGATAGCATAAATCAAATCAAGATTATTCAAAACTTTGAATAATTTAGTAGCGGCGTTAGCGCCCATACTCACATGGTCCTCCTGTCCATTGGACGAGACAATGGAATCGCTGGAGGCCGCATAGCAATACATCTTATTTTGACTAACCATTGCCGCAGCTGCATATTGTGGAATCATAAAGCCGGAATTTACACCCGAATTGGCGACTAAAAATTCAGGTAGTCCACGTAATCCCATAATTAACTGAGCGATTCGTCTTTCGGAAATATTACCCAGTTCGGCCAGCGCATTTGCCAAAAAATCAAAGGCAATGGCCAAAGGCTGCCCGTGAAAATTGCCTCCCGAAATGATCAGATCTTCATTCGGGAAAATGGTCGGATTGTCGGTCACAGAATTAATTTCGGTCAGAAGTACGTTAGCAGCATACCGTATGGCGTCTTTAGTAGCTCCATGTACTTGGGGGATACACCGGAAAGAGTAAGGGTCTTGGATATGTTTTTTCTTCCGGGCAATCAATTCGCTCCCTTCCAATAACCGGCGGATTCTGTCTGCTGTTTCGATTTGTCCGGGATGAGGACGCATTTGTTGAATACAATCCATAAAAGGATCAATTAAACCATCAAAAGCTTCCAAAGAAAGCGTAGCGATTAAATCCGATTTTTTAGAAAATTCCAACGCTTTTATAATCGCAAAAACGCCGTTAGCGCTCATAAATTGAGTTCCGTTCAAGAGCGCTAATCCTTCTTTACTCTTCAGTTTGACCGGTTTCCATCCAAATTCTTGAAGAACGCCCATTGCTTCTCTTTTTTTTCCTTGATAGTACACGTCTCCAGCTCCAATCAGAGGTAAAAAAAGATTTGCCAACGGCGCTAAATCGCCGGATGCACCCAGCGATCCACGGTCGTAAACAATCGGCATTACATCGTTGTTGTACAAGTCCAAAATCCGTTGAACGGTAATGACTTGAACGCCGCTGTATCCGTAAGATAAAGCATGCGCTTTCAGAAGCATCATCAATTTAATGATTACCGGAGGAATTTCTTCTCCTACGCTACAAGCATGAGATTTAACCAGATTTTCCTGCAATTTATTTAATTCGTCCGGTGAAATAGATTTATTACACAAAGAACCAAAACCGGTTGTGATACCATACAAAGGAGTTTCGGACGATTCTATTTTTTTATCTAAATAATCCCTACACTTTTGAATTCGTTCCATTGCTTCAGGAGCTAAATTCAATTTCAGATTGTGATTGATTATTTTTTCTATGATTTCGAAAGTCAATGGACCGCTTCCGACTTGATAAACGTTGCTCATTAAAAAATAAAAGTTAAAAATTAAAAATTATTGAGGACCGATTTTAGCCAAGCGAGTAATTTTTGTTCTTTCTCAATAGCTTTTTCTTCAATGCGATCACATTCTCTCTTCAAATTATCTACATATTCCAAATCTTGAATAGAGGTGAGATTGATTCTAACATTAAGCAATGCACCTAATACAGCTGTTCGGGCGCACATCATAGCAACGCAAGCGTCCGTCACTGCATTTTGATTACCTGTTTTAGCAACGATACTAATAAAATCCATCATTTTATATGTTTTTTGCGCTACTTGAAAAGGCACTTCGGCTGCTATTTTAATTGCTTCCTGAATTTTCTGCGTCCGGATTGTTTTTTCTCTTTCGGTTTCTTTCGGAAGTTTATAAGCGGAAAAAACAGTGTTGTAGGCATTCGAATCGGCGTCTATCGCTTTGGCAAATTCATCCAGACAGGTATTAAATACAACAGCCATTTCTTTCATGTTTTCTTCTTGTTCGGCATATTTTTTTCTTCCAATAGTCAGATTGGTAACCATTTGACCTAAAGCAGCGCTCAATGCGCCACAGAGTGCGGAAACACTTCCGCCACCCGGAACAGGGTCATCGCCGGCGGTTACTAATAAAAATTCTTTAACGGGTAATTCTGATAATAGTTTCATTACGTAAATAAAATAAACTAAAAGTTAAAAACTAAAAACTGAAAAAACTTCATCGTTGCGGGCTTGGCCCACAATTCCTCCATTTTCATGCTCTCGGATGTATAAAATACATGATTGTTTCATAATTTATTATATCTGTAAAATCATCACAAATTATTTATTTTGCGTTATTTAATTATTGTTTTTACACAATTCATACCTATGTGATAAGGTAAGAACTTATAGGATGGATATTTTAAAATAATAATATCACCTTTTTTTCCTACATCTATACTTCCGATAAAATCCGCTTTTCCAAGCGCTGCTGCGGCATTGATAGTTAATGCAGTAACCGCTTCTTCCGGTGTTAATTTCATATAAATACAAGCCAGCGCAATCGTTAATGGAATAGAAGAAGAAAAACAACTGCCCGGGTTGAAATCGGTTGCTAAGGCTACGGCACAACCGGCGTCGATCATTTTTCGCCCTTGAGCGTATTCTTTTTTTAATGAAAAAGCGGTACAAGGTAATAATGTAGCTACTGTGTCGCTTTTTGCTAATGCTTCTATTCCCTTGTCGGAGGCCTGTAACAGATGGTCGGCGGATAATGCATTTAGTTCTGCTGCTAATTCCGCTCCTCCGGTAGTTACGATTTCATCCGCATGAATTTTGAGCTGAAATCCCATCTTTTGAGCGGCTTGCAAAAAATATCTCGAATTTTCAGCGGTGAATACACCCTTTTCGCAAAAGATGTCGCAACATTTCGCCAAACTTTCCTCGCGAATAACAGGCATGACTTCTGTAAGCATATAGTCGATATACGTTTTTTCGGTGTATTCTTTCGGAATGGCATGCGCTCCTAAATAGGTTGCAACAATATCTACAGGATGCTTTTTATTTAATTCTTTCATTACACGAAGTTGTTTCAATTCCGTGTCTTTATCCAAACCGTAACCGCTTTTTCCTTCCACAGTGGTTACACCCATTGCAAACATGCTGTCTAAACGAAGTTCGGCTATTGCTGTCAATTCTTCAAAGGAAGCATTGCGGGTAGCATCGACTGTATTGTAAATTCCTCCGCCTTGTTGCATAATCGACATGTAATTATCGCCCTGCATACGCCATGAAAATTCTTCTTCGCGATATCCTGCGAAAACAAAATGGGTATGCGAATCAATGAATCCGGGAAGAACTGCATTGCCTTCCGCATCAATCGTTGTGTAATCTTCCAAACGATCCATGGGTAAATTATCGGAGTATGGGCCTGCATAAGAGATAATTCCTCTCGTGATAACTATTGCTGCATTTTCAATTATGCCTAAATTGGACATTTCCTTGCCGTGTTTGGCGGAAAAACCCGAACAAGTCACCAATTGGCTAATGTTGTCAATAATATAATTTTTCATTCCATTAAATGTGTTTCTAAAATTTGTTTCATTGAAAAGTCTTCTAATCCTAAGTAATAAGAAGTTGTATCTACTACTGCCTGTAGAGGTACTAATCCGATTAATTCGCTTCCGGTAATGCTAACGCCGTATCGTTGCGCTTCAAAGCGAATCATTTCGACTGCTTGATAGATGGCTGTTTTGGTATAATCCGTCAAATTCATAGATACCTGTACTTGATTTTGTTCTTTTAATTCAACTCCCATCGCTTTGCAAAAGCGTAAGCCGCCTCCCAGAAAACGGATTTTTTTAGCAATTTTATCGGCAATTTCCAATTTATTTGTATTTAGATTTACATTGTAGGCAATTAAAGGCATTCTTGCTCCTACGGCAACAACTCCGGCTGTCGGATGGCGTTCTTCCGGTCCAAAATCCGGTTTCCATTCCGGCAATCTCATTTTCTCAATCAAACCTTCAAATTCGCCTTTTCGTATAGTTGCCAAATTCTGACGGTGGGCGGCAGAAGCGGATTTTTCATATAAAAAGACAGGAAGTTGATATTTACCGGCGATCGTTTTTCCTACTTCTTTGGCCAAAGCGTCGGCCTCTTCTACGGAAATGCCTTTGACCGGAATGAAAGGAATCACATCTACAGCTCCCATACGAGGATGTTGTCCCTCGTGTTTGCTTAAGTCAATCTCTTTTATAGCAATTCCAACCGCTTCGGTAATCGCTTTTTGGATCGCTTCAGGTTCGCCGATAACAGTGACAACCATTCGATTATGGTCTTTATCGTTGCTATAATCCAATAATTTAATATTTTCTTTTGCGCGGAAAGCATTTACAATACGTTCTACTTTTTCCAAGTCGCGTCCTTCGCTAAAATTAGGGACACATTCAATAATTTTATCCATAAATGATCGATTATTCAACTTTATAATGATAAATAAGGCATAGTGATCATATAATCATCGCCGTATTTTTTATTAAATTCTTCGCATACTTCCATTGCATGCTCGTTTCTTGCCCACGAACGCCGGGCAACACCACCCATCACGTCCCAGAGCATTGCTGATTTCAAGATCTCGTCTACCCGTTCACTACCATCCAAAACCATTCCAAAACCGCCATTAACAGCTTTTCCAATTCCTACGCCTCCTCCGTTGTGCAATGCAACGAGACTCATCCCCCGCGCGGCATTTCCTGCGAAACATTGAACGGCCATATCGGCCATTACGTTACTTCCATCCTTAATATTTGCTGTTTCTCTGAAAGGAGAATCTGTTCCGCTTACATCGTGGTGATCGCGTCCTAACATGATCGGCCCTACATCTTTTTTTCTTACCATTTCATTGAAACGTAAAGCGATATTTAATCTTCCTTCGGCGTCGGAATAAAGGATTCGCGCTTGAGTGCCTACAACTAATTTATTTTTTTCCGCATTACGAATCCAATTGTAATTATCACGGTCTTGTCCTCTCCGGTTGGGGTTGATACATTCCATAGCCGCTCTATCGGTTTTTATCAAATCTTCGTGATTCCCGCTTAAGCAAACCCAACGAAAAGGTCCGTATCCATAATCGAATAATTCAGGTCCCATAATGTCTTCTACATACGAAGGCCAGATAAAACCCTCTTTTTCATCAATTTTATTTTTGGAAATTTCTTTAACTCCCGCATCGTAAATCGCTTTCATAAAAGAGTTTCCATAGTCGAAAAAATAAGTTCCCTTAGCGACTAATTTTTTGACGACTTCGAAATGCCGACGTAAAGATTTGTCTACTAATTGACAAAATTGCGTACGATTTTCTTTTAATAACCGGGTTCGTTCTTCAAAAGAAGTATCCACCGGACAATACCCGCCTTCGTAGACCGCATGGCAAGAAGTTTGGTCGGAAAGTAAATCGATAAAAATAGAATGTGATTCTGCAAACTCCAGTAAATCAATTATATTTCCGTGATAAGCAATTGAGTGGGCGAGTTGTTCTTGCTTGAATTTTCCGGCTAATTCAAAAGCTTTTTGAGGATTATCCGTAACCGATTGTACCCATCCCTGATTTTTTCGCGTTTCAATTCTGGATTTATCAACTTCGGCAATAATGGCTACGGCGCCTGCAATTTCGGCAGCTTTCGGTTGAGCGCCGCTCATTCCTCCCAAACCGGAAGAAACAAATAGTTTACCTTTTAAATCGCCGTCGGAAGAAATTCCTAATTTCAATCTTCCGGCATTTAACAACGTGTTGAAAGTGCCATGTACAATCCCTTGCGGACCAATATACATCCAGCCTCCGGCAGTCATTTGTCCGTAATTGGCGACGCCCATCTGAGCAGCTACTTCCCAATTGGACTGATTGTCGTACATTCCAATCATCATCGAATTAGTAATGATAACCCGCGGTGCGCAGGGATTGGATTTGAATAATCCCAACGGATGTCCGGATTCGATAACTAAAGTCTGTTGGTTAGTCATCAACTGCAAATACTGTTTGATGAGATGATATTGCATCCAGTTTTGGCAAACTTGTCCGGTTTCGCCGTAAGTGACCAGTTCGTAAGGGTAAAGCGCTATATCGAAACAAAGATTATTGTCGACCATTACTTGAAAGGCTTTACCTTCGATACAATTGCTTTTGTATTCATCGATGGGTTTAGGACGAATATCGCCTTCGGGACGATAACGATAACCGTAAATTCGACCTCTTGTTCTTAATTCATCCAGAAATTCGGGAGCTAATTGTTTGTGCAATTCGGCAGGAATGTAGCGAAGAGCATTTTGTAAGGCAATTTCCGTTTGCGATGGATTTAATTTGCATCCTCTATCGGGAGCACGCCGGATTCCTTCTACGAAAGGAGGATATTCGGGTAAAAATGGAGGAATACTAACTTTCATAAGAAAATAAACTAAAAGTTAAAAACTAAAAAATCCTGATTATTAAGAGCATGGATTGGAATCCACGCATTTTCATGCCCTTGGGTGTATAAAATACATGATTGTTTCATAATATAATTTTATTTGGAAAACAAAGATAAGATTTTGCTTGGAAAATAGCAAATTGATATTGAAATTATTTTTCAACAAGGAGTGCGGGCCGATATTTGTGTTATTATGTAAAAACAAAATTCTGTTTTTGTGTAACTCTGTGTTTTTTAAAATATACTTATCAATTAGGCTTTTCTATAACTACAGGCAAATTATCTTTCAGGAAAGAAAAAACTTATTTGGGTACAAATTCGCCATTGAGTTGAATAAAAAAAATAAACGATAATAAATTTATTATTTTTTCTGCTTGAATCTAATTATTTTTATCTACTTTTGTGTACCTTTTATTGAAAAGATTTTGAAAATGACCCAAATTCAACTGAAAGACAGATGTTTTGATATATTTTTGAAAGAAGATATTATTTTGAAAGGGATAGAAAGAGTGGCTCAACAAATTGATGCGGATTTGAAAGACAGAGATCCTCTTTTTATCTGTATTTTGAACGGAGCATTCATGTTTGCGGCAGAATTAATTAAAAGATTCAATTCTGCGTGCGAAGTTACTTTTATCCGTTTAAACTCGTACGAAGGAGTCAACCGGAAAGAAAACCTGAAAGAAATTCAAGGATTGATGGAAAATATTGAAAATCGAGATATTGTTATTGTAGAAGACATTATTGATACCGGCCACACAATGGAATATCTTTTGAATCTGTTGAAAAAAAAGAAACCGGCTACAATCAAAATAGCAACTTTACTCTTCAAACCGAACGCTCTTCAGTTGGCTATAAAACCGGATTATATTGTAAAAGAAATTCCTAACGATTTTATTGTCGGATTTGGATTGGATTACAATGGTCACGGAAGAAATTTAAGAAATATATATAAAATAAAAAATTAGGTGTATTCTTCTTTATATTAACTAAATCAGTAAATTGAAGAAAAAAAAATGTTAAACATTGTAATTTTTGGAGCTCCCGGTTCCGGTAAAGGAACACAGAGCGAGTTGATTATTAAAAAATATGGTTTATACCATATTTCTACCGGTGAAATTTTACGTAAGGAGATAGAACGGCAAACCGAGTTGGGTTTGATTGCTAAAAAGTATATTGGTTACGGCCATTTAGTTCCGGACCAATTAGTTATTGATATGTTTATTGATATTTTTGATAAAGTTTCTAATATCAAAGGTTATATTTTTGACGGATTTCCAAGAACTATTTCTCAGGCCCAAGCTTTAGATGCTTTATTGATCGAACGTAATACTTCTGTAGTAGCCACCTTTAGCTTAT
Source organism: Dysgonamonadaceae bacterium (assembly GCA_031259075.1). GTDB lineage: Bacteria > Bacteroidota > Bacteroidia > Bacteroidales > Azobacteroidaceae > Azobacteroides. Next base: position 14,886 of record JAIRLY010000183.1, read on the forward strand.
CGGTTGAAGAAAAGGAACTGGTTAATCGTTTGTTAAAAAGAGGGAAAAGTGCCGGTAGAAGTGACGATGATCCGGAAATCATCAAGAAACGGCTGGATATATATAAGGAACGAACCGAACCCTTAAAAGAATATTACAAAAAGAAAGGTAAACTTTTCAAAATCGAAGGAAACGGTTCTATTGAAGATGTCTTTGAAGGTATTACCGAAGTGATTGATCGCCTTGTTTATTAAAATGAAAATGACGTCTGAATCCAATTTTGTAGATTATGTGAAAATTTATGCCCGTTCCGGCAAAGGAGGAAGAGGTTCTACGCATTTCCGGCGTGAAAAATACATCCCTTTCGGCGGTCCCGATGGCGGCGATGGCGGTGATGGCGGCGACGTCATTCTCCGAGGCGATCGCAATTATTGGACTTTGCTTCATTTGAAATATGAACGCCATATCATGGCCGGTCATGGAGAAGGGGGATCCGGAAAATTGAGCCGTGGAAAAGACGGAGAAGATAAAATCATTCCGGTTCCTGTTGGAACTGTTGTTTTCGACGGAGAGACCGGTACATTTATTGCAGATATTAAATTCGACGGACAAGAAATTGTTCTGTTAAAAGGCGGACGAGGAGGAAAAGGCAATAATTATTTCAAATCGGCTACCAATCAAGCGCCTAAATACTCCCAACCGGGAGAGCCTTACGAAGAAAAACGAATTATTATACAGTTGAAATTATTAGCTGACGTGGGCTTAGTGGGATTTCCAAATGCAGGAAAATCGACTTTACTTTCCACTGTTTCAGCTGCTAAGCCTAAAATTGCCGATTATCCTTTCACTACTTTGGAACCGAGTTTAGGCATTGTTAATGTCAGGGATACTTACTCTTTTGTCATGGCGGATATACCGGGAATTATTGAAGGAGCAAGCAATGGTAAAGGATTGGGACTTCGTTTCTTACGTCATATCGAAAGAAATTCTCTGTTACTTTTTGTGATCTCTGCCGATACGATTGACATTTCCAAAGAATACGAAATCCTTTTAAATGAATTGAATCGTTACAATCCCGACTTATTAGACAAAGGACGTGTTCTTGCTATTTCCAAATCCGATTTATTGGATGAAGAATTGGAAAATGAAATTAAAAAAAATTTACCTTCGGATATTCCTCATGTTTTTATTTCATCCATTACTCACAAAGGAATTACTACTTTGAAAGATCTTCTTTGGAAAGAACTAAACAATCCTGTATTTCATGATGTGGATAATATTGTTCACAAACATATAAATGTTGATTCGAAAGAAGTAGAGGATGATTTTGATTCGAAGATTTCTTATGAAGACAATAACGAGGATTAGAATTTTAATAAAATGGAAAAAATCATTATTCTTGATTTCGGCTCGCAGACAACTCAATTGATTGGCCGCCGGTTGCGCGAACTGAACATGTACTGCGAAATTGTTCCTTATAATAAATTTCCGGAAAAAGACGAATCTGTTATAGGGGTTATTCTTTCAGGGAGTCCGTTTTCGGTCAACGATAGCGAAGCTTTCAAACCTGATTTATCGGCTATTAAAGGGAAATATCCTTTGTTGGGCATTTGTTATGGTGCGCAATATTTGGCGTATATTTCCGGTGGAAAAGTGGAAAAAGGCGATTCACGGGAATATGGCCGCGCCATGTTGACGCCGATTGATAAAGAAGACTTGCTGATGAAGAATATATCCGATTATTCACAAGTGTGGATGTCTCACGGAGATACTATTACTGTTGTACCGGATCATTTCAAAATTATCGCTCACACGAGAGATGTAAAATGTGCAGCCTACCGGATCGAAGAGGAAAAAACGTGGAGCGTACAATTCCATCCCGAAGTATTTCATACGGAAATCGGTACAACGATTTTAGATAATTTCCTGAACATTTGCGGCGCAAAAAAAGATTGGACACCTGCCAATTTTATCGAGTCGACCGTCAATCAATTGAAAAAACAGTTAGCGAACGACAAAGTTATTTTAGCGCTTTCGGGTGGAGTGGATTCTTCGGTAAGCGCTGTCCTGTTGAATAAAGCAATTGGTAAAAATCTCACGTGTATTTTTGTGGACAATGGCCTCTTGCGGAGGAATGAATTTGAAAAGGTTTTGAACGACTATGAACATTTGGGTCTGAATGTAGTAGGAATTGACGCTAAAGAGCATTTTTATAAAGAACTTGCAGGAATAAAAGATCCGGAAAAGAAACGTAAAATCATTGGAAAAGGATTTATTGACGTTTTCGACAGGGAAGCTAAAAAACGCAAAGATATCCAATGGTTGGCGCAAGGAACTATTTATCCCGACATTATCGAATCGTTGTCTATTACGGGAACAACTATAAAATCGCATCACAATGTAGGAGGACTTCCTGAAAAGATGAATCTGAAATTAATTGAGCCGCTCCGGTTATTATTCAAGGATGAAGTACGACGCGTAGGACGTGAATTGGGAATGAATGAACGCCTGATCCGGCGTCATCCTTTTCCCGGCCCGGGTTTAGGAGTCCGCATATTGGGAGATATTACGCCCGAAAAAGTACGTATTCTCCAAGAAGCCGACGATATTTTTATTAACGGGCTTCGCGAATGGAATCTTTACGACGAAGTTTGGCAAGCCGGCGTCATTTTATTACCCGTACAATCGGTAGGCGTGATGGGCGATGAACGGACGTATGAGAATGTGATTGCGTTAAGAGCGGTTACTTCTGCCGATGCCATGACTGCCGATTGGGCGAGATTACCTTACGATTTTCTGGCGAAAATGTCGAATGAGATCATCAATAAAGTGCGTGGTGTGAACCGTGTTGTTTACGACGTCAGTTCCAAACCTCCTTCGACAATTGAATGGGAATAAAGAGCGCTGCAATGGAGCAAGCGCATATTTAAATTTTATTATCAAATTCTCGCTACTGTTTTAAATCTATTGAAATCAGACGGTGCTCATGTTTCCACGAGCATATCCTTTCCGATATAATATTTGTTTGGGGGTAAATATTTTCTATGTGATCTGAGCTCTGGATAAGAAAATTTGTAAGAAAATTTAACTTTCTATTTTTTATTTCAAAAAATCTCACTAATTTTGCTTGGTTTTTAAACAAAATTTATCAAATTTTCAGAAAGAAACAGATATTTTTTTACATACATAATTAATTAAGAAAGCGTTAGCTTATATTCTTGTACTTGAAACTTCGACAATTTCAATTACTGCAAGGATAAGTTGGTCAACGCTCACGTTGGATGCGTGGGTTGAACTTATTTGCAGTAATGGGCGGTCGAAGGCCTCAAGTACAAATAAAGTTAAAAGTCCCACGCTTCGTATTTTTAAACCGCTTCTCTCCGGGACCTGGAAGCGAACTAAGAACTAAGAGTTATGAGTTAAGAATTGACACCGCCCCTTATATCATTATGTTTATTCCGGTCGAAGGTAAAGACAACTATTCGAATCAAAAAATCATTTTTCTCATCGTTTAATAAAAGCCGGTTGTCTTTACCGGAAACGGAAAATAGAGAACTAAGAGTTAAGAGTTAAGAGTTAAGAACTAAAAGTTAAAAGTCGAAAGTTAAAGGTTAAAGGTTAGGAATGGAAAATAGAGAACAGAGAAAAGGAAGGCCGAAGGCCTTCAATATGAATAACCCCCAATGAAGCGAAGCGATTGGGGGATAAATAAACAAACAACAACAACGCTTTCAACCCCGAAGCGGGTTGAACAAATAAAAGAGAACATAATTATAAATTACTAAATTTTTATTAAACATGAAACAAAAAATGATTTTTTTAGTGCTGACACTCTGGATGTTGAGCGCGACAAGTGCAAATGCACAAGTACGAATCGGAGGCACAGAAGATCCGCATCCCGCTGCGGCACTGGATTTGAACACAACCGACGCAAGTAATTCGGGTAACTTGGGGCTCTATTTGCCCCGTGTATCACTCTCTTCCGTAAAACAGCAATTAAACGACACTAACCCTTTAAACGGTGCTATGATTTGGAACACCAATGAAAACTTTTATTTAGGGAAAGGCGTTTACGTTTGGGGTGATACCGTTTGGGTGCCTATCCAACGGACGCTTATCAGCAACAGTACCTTGCAACCGATTACGACCGATCCGTTTGTTAGAATCCTTTCCAATCCTGCACTGGGATTGGGCGTGACGTTCCAAGTGCCTTCCGCATACAGCGACATGAGCAATACGGCACGGTTTTCATGGAGAGTAGTCGCGAATGGAGCTCCCAGTTACACTCCTGAAGGTTCGACTTCAGGGAGCAGGCAGGAAGTGTTGTTTGTCCCTTATGATAACACTGCACGAACCTATTCGGCTCAAGTGAAAGCGATTTCCAACAACGGGACTTCCGATTCGCAATGGTCGGCATGGGAAACCTCTGCTGCCGGTCAGTATCAGGGATGGTACCGGATCAACGGTGCTGCCGGATACGATATTAAAGCGACCAATTATACTGATAATTCTACCAAAGGTCGTTGGATCGAGCGGACGCAATTGTTATTGACCGGAAATGAATATACTGTGGAAACATTGGGCGGAGCAGGTACGCCTATTTACAGTTGGAGCATTGAAAGAGATGAAACCGGATGCGCGTCTTTGGGTACAGGCCAAACAAGTGAGACAGTAGAACTTCAATTTTATAGTTCCGTCTTAAGCAAAGCAGATCTTGTAAATAATCCGGGTAAAGCCGACACAATTGTTTTGCAATGCGTTGTAACGGATGATCTTGCCACATATACGCTCCAGAGAAAAATTACGGTGGGCGACCGGGACGAATGTTCGCCTGTAGCCAAGTTATTAGACGCCGAAGGAAATGACTATACGGTCTCTAAATTCGGAGGCGTATGCTGGATGACACAGAACTTGCGTTCTACTTACACTATGTGGGGAGATCTAAAACAGGAAATATCCAAAGACAGAAACACAGTGAACGATTACTACGCGCTCTCTTATTATTATCCCTACGCCAGTGAAGCAACTTTTAACAGTCATCCCGAATACGGTTTATTATACACTTGGGGCGCAGCCAATATCGGTACGGCAGCGACAGAGGCCGCAAATGCGTTTTCCGGTAGATCCTCCGACCGTCAGGGGATTTGTCCGGACGGATGGGTAATCCCCAGCGATTACGATTGGAATCAACTGGAAAAAGAGATTGCAACTCATCCGGAGCTTTATTCTACACAAACAACACCATTTACATGGGATGAAAAGTACGAAAATAGGTCGGGATTTCGTCCGGATGCGGATGATGGAAGTAATGTAACAACTTGGTGGGGACGAACGATGAAAAGTCCTACGCCAGTTAACAATACTGCTACTTACGGCGTAAGCAATACTGACGGCACGGGCTTTAATGCGCTGTTAGTCGGCCTCATCGCCGGTGGTGGCGCTTATGATTACAGCACGAACGCGTACTTCTGGTCCGGTAGCGCCAATAGCGCCTCTGTCTCATGGCGTCGGCGTCTGAACAATAGCGCCTCTAGTGCATCTCGCGACACTTACAGTAAGTGCTGCTTTTTTAGTGTCAGGTGCAGAAATAAACAGCAATAAGGTATCTCATAACCTACGCTTCGCAAATCATAAAAATAATTGATAAGGGATGTGAAATAAACAAGATATAACCGTTATATCTTGTTTATTTAGTTATTAGTTATCATTTTTTCATCACTAATGCCGTCATTGGCACCGGAGCCTGCATAGCAAGCGGAGCGGAGACATCCGTACAGATTGTGGTTCACAACAAACACCAACTGCGCTATCCCGATAATACTTAAAGTTATTCCATTTTTTTTGTTGAAAAATTTAAACATTTTACATTTTCTATTTGTTATTTAACAAAGCTGAAAAAGGTCGATAAAGATACGCTTCCGGTTATTGGCTTTTTATTGAAAATTTAGATGGAAGTATAACTAAACATCAGTAATCAAGTATGAAAAAATTTACTACTGTGTTCCTTTTAGCATTTATAGCTGTAGTTGTAAATGCGCAGCGGTTTACGAAAGAAATGCCGCCGAGTTTTGCGTATGAGCAAATTGCGAAGGCAAAACTTAAATCAGCAAAGAAACTTACTATTCCTTTTGATGTACAAGTTTTAAAAGCTGAAGATGTTAAAAATGAAAAACTTGGATTTCCGATACGGGTTGCAAAAAATATTGATGTGGACTTGACTCCCGAAAATGCCGGAGAATGGTTTGTTCTTCCTGATGGACAACGTATCTGGAGATTGGAAATAGAAGCTCCCGGTGCGAATGCGATTTCCCTGTTGTATGATAAATTTATAATTCCCGAAGGTGGAAAATTGTTTATTTACAGTACCGATTATAAATTGATAAACGTATTTACTAACTTGGATAATCCCAAGAGGGAAGAATATTCCACCGATTTTATACCGGGCGATAAAATTCGTTTGGAATACGCAGAACCTGCCTCTGCCGAACAATTAGAAATAAATAAATCGGCAATTCCCCAAATGGATGCTTTTTTAACCAAAGAAGAAAAGATGCAGGAAAAAAAGGCAAAATCACAATTGCCGTTATCTTTCGTAAATTCGGAAACACAAGAACTTCTACAGATCAAAATTACGGGAATTTCTTACGCCTACAAAGATGTTTTGGCATGTATTTTCCGAACATTTCAAGATATTTATGACAATGTGGAAATCCGAACGCCCGACGAATTGGGTCATTCCGGAGCTTGTGAGGTAAATATCAATAATACGGAAGGCGAAAAATGGTATCACCAAAAGAAAGGAATTGCCGCTACACTGCAAATACTTGACGATGGTGCATATATTTGTTCCGGAACAGTAGTAAATAATGTATTGGAAGACCGTACCCCTTATTTTCTAATGGCTTACCATTGTGGAGGATATGCTACAGATGCACAGTTTAATCAATGGCGTTTTTATTTCCATTGGGAAAGAACCGGCGCCGACGACTCTTCGCCTTTAGCCGAATATAAACTGTTGACCGGAGCGACCAAAAAAGTAGCTATAAATATCAACAATGGCTCTGATGGTTTATTGTTACAGTTGAATTCTCCCATACCGGCCGATTGGGATGTATTTTATAATGGATGGGACAGAAGGAATACGGCTACTGCCGGTGGAGTGAGTATTCATCATCCTGCAGGCGATGTGAAAAAAATATCTACTTATACTGAAACGCCATCAAGCTATACATGGAACGGAAGCGGGGCGATAGGAGCGACTAATGCACACTGGAAACTTACTTTCACTGCAACCGAACATGGACATGGCGTAACCGAAGGCGGTTCTTCCGGAGCTCCTTTATTTAACACAGCCGGACGGGTAATCGGAACGCTGACCGGTGGAAATTCCAACTGTACAAACACTTCCGGAATAAATCTTTATGGAAAATTGGCATGGCATTGGGACCAATCCTCCGACCCTGATCAGAAAATGTCCTCTTTTCTGGATCCGAATAATATGGATGTAGAATATATTGATGGTACGTACGGCAATGCTTACAGTGTTTCTTTCACGGCTTCAAAAACAAATATAACGGCTTCGGAAGAAATTACGTTTACCAATCAATCTTACGGAGATATAGATTCTTACGCATGGTCGTTTACCGGCGGATATCCTACCGCTCATAATGGAGAAAATCCTCCGGCGGTTTTGTATCTTACGCCGGGAAATTATATCGCTAAATTAACTGCTAAAAAAGCAGGAGAAACGGTAGGCGAACTGGAAGTGCCGATTGAAGTGACTTTGAAACAAAATTATTGTCTCGAAGATAATCCAATAGAAATTGGCAACGGAACTTCTGCTTCTCCGTATCCGTTAGGAATGGATGCCAACTCTACCAGAAATGTGCTTAGCGCTGCTATTTATACCGCAGGCGAGTTAAACATGACGGAAGGAAGTCTGATCAACGATATTGAATGGACTGCCGATGCGGCTGTTTCGACTGCACGATCATTATATATTTATTTAAAAGAAATTGATGAAACTTCGTTCAATGCTGCTACTACGTGGGCGGATGAAATAGAAGACGCTACTTTAGCATATCAAAGTAATGCGACTTGGACAAATGCAGCCGGCGCTAATAAAATCACGTTGACGACGCCTTTTAAGTATTCGGGAACTAAAAACCTGAAAGTATTGGTGAGAGTTTCGTCGACGTCGGAAGCATCAATAAGTTCTCAATGCAGATATACTGTTTTCGGAACAAATACACACCAACAATGGGGAAATACAAACGCTACTTTACCTGCTGAAACCGGAATTTTAAATGCAAATCGTCCGAATATAAAATTCTACTATTCAGCTCCATGTGGAGTAGATACGCCAACGGCTGATTTTATTGCTACAAAAGAAACCGTTCTGATCAAGGAAGGTTTCGACAACACTCCTTTTCCTTCAACAGGCTGGACGATCGAAAAACCGGGGGCGAGCAGTCATCAATGGCAAGCCGGAAATCCTTCTTCCAACAATTTCAAGACCATAGATCCTGACAGTAAGTATTCTGCCGTGATCGCTTACGATGAAAGTGCCATCGTAGATTCTTGGCTGAAATCATCGGCTGTAACAATTGACAATACAGATTCTAAAATTGAGTTTTATGTTTTATACAGCGGCAGTTGGCTTGCCGGAGGCGCTACTACATTTTATATTTCCGATGATGAAGGAGCGAATTGGGCCTCTAAATGGACAACCGGAACAACCAACGATTCTTCATTACCGTCTGCGTGGAGAAAACAAGAAATAGATTTGTCTGAATACGCAGGGAAGACAATTCTTTTTGCATGGCAATACTATGGTCAGGATGGAGATTTGGCCGGAATTGACGGTATAAAAGTTAGTTTCCCCAATACGGAAGGAAAAGCCGTCATTTATGAAGGAGACTTTATAAACTTTATTGACCGTTCTACCGGTCCTGTTGTAACTTGGAATTGGACACTACCGGGAGGTATTCCTTCTACCAGCAATTTATCCGATCCGGAGGTACAATACATAGACGCCGGCGTTTATGATGCTAAATTGTTTGTAAAGAATAATATAGGAACAGGTGAAAAAACAATTCGGGAAGCGGTAACAGTACAAGCGCGTATTCCGGTTCCTCAATTCGTTTCTTATTCCGACGGTTTCATCAAACAAGCTGATTTTGGACCGTTCTTACCCTTAACAGGAGGTACGGTAGCATTTGAACATTCTACTTTGTATTATCCTAAAACCATTACATGGTCGTTCCCGGGTGCCGATCCGTCTTCTTCTGTCGACGAATATCCGGAAGTAAAATATCCGGAAGGAGAAGCAAAATACAACGTAACATTGGAAGTAGCCAATAGCGCAGGGACAGGCAGTGAAGCTAAACCTGATTATGTTCAAATAGGTGGAACAGCCGGAGTGTGGAACGTCAGAGCGGAAGAAAATCCCATTTATCGTTATACAAGCAGCGGTGCCGGCGTTACCGGAGCCGATATTTTTGCTCAGACGGCGGAACGATTTGAAGCGCCTGCCGCCGGTGAAATCAGCCAGATACGAGTATATACAAGCGATGTTACTCAAGATGCTTCGTCTTATCTGACGCTTGCTGTTTATTCTGATATGGGAGGAGTTCCCGGAACAGCCATATCGCCGGTATTGCAAATACAAGGCGGAGACAACCGGATCATGAATGGCGGTTATAATACGCTTGTTTTTCCTAATCCGATCCCCGTTTCGGGAGCTTTCCATGTAGTCGTCGGATCTACGGATTATAATTCTACTTTTTTCACTGTTCCTTGCGTAGAAAACAGACCGGACGGATACAACACCGTAAGCGCTTATTTTGGAGACACATGGTTGAATTTAACCGATATATTTGCATTGTATACTTCCATGAACATTATTCCTGAATTTACCTATACTACGGCAGAACTTGTCGCGCCTGTTTTGTACAATAAAAAAAATACAGACACAACGGCCGAAACAATTGAGTTCACTACTACAGGAAGCTCGTGGACTGCTTTTGCGAGCGACGATTGGATTCGACTGAGCGAAGCCGAAGGTTCGGTGAATGAAACCGGAAAGGGTGCATTATCGTTTACAGTATCCGACAATACCGTACAAAATATTCGGAAAGGAAATATTAAATTGAATGTAGCAGGACATGAATTTAAAATCTACGTAGTGCAATCCGGTATTGCTCCGGAAAACATCACGGCGGCTTATAATGATGAGAAAACAGCGGTCAATGTTGCATGGGAACATGAAGTATTACATTCTAAACAAAATCGTACAATCGTCGACGTTACGGAATCGGATGTTCTTTTGACGAAAAGGACGCCGTCAAACGAAAATCACTTGGTCAAATTGAAGCACAGACATGGGGTGGAGGCTGTAGTTATTGCTTCGCTTCCGGTAGTAGAAGAAGCTTTTGTTTCGACGGAAGAAAGCGAAGAAACTTTGCAATGGCATGATGAATCTCCGGCTTATATTTATGGGCATCCCAACGGAGGTAATTTAGAGGTTGCCGTTCGTTTTGCTCCTGAAGATTTACTTTTTTATAATGGAGCGACTATTAAAGCGGTAGAAATATATACCTACCGGCCTGCTACAAATGTAAAAGTGAATATCCGGAAAGGAAACCAAATTATCCATACTCAGGATATTGGAGATATTACAGAAAATCTTAAGCAGCAACGAATCGAATTGACGACGCCTGTTGTTATCGACGCTTCGGAAGATTTGTATGTAGGATATGAATTTGACCAGGTAGCTGGGGACGCTCAAACGGTCTATGTACCGGTTGCAGACGCAGGTACGGCAGTCGCAGGTAAAGGCGATTTATTTTCTTATGCCGGCGATCCATTCTCATCGACCGGAATAGGCGACTGGTTAATAACAACTTACGTAGAACCTGTGCCTTTGGAAATGGCGTTCAATCTTTACAAAAACGGAACGCTTCTCGCCGAAGGATTAATAGAAAAATCATACGTTGATACGGAAACCCCTCCGGTGAACGAAAAAGCGCGCTATACGGTGACTGCTATTTACGGGAAACCGGAATTAGAATCGACCGCTTCAGCGCCGGCTACGATTTACGCTCCCATTACTATCACGACGGAAGATCCGCTTGAATTTTGTGAAAGCGAAAAAGCAACTTTACAAACGGTCGATGAAGAAGGATATCTTTATCAGTGGTATCAAGACAACAACTTGATCGAGGGCGCCAATGCCGACAATTACGCGGCTACAGAATCCGGCGTTTATACCGTGCAAGTTACCTCCGACGAAGGAACGGAACTGTCTTTGTTGGAACCGGTAACGGTGACTGTTCTCGAACGTCCGATAACTCCATCTGTAAGCGTTATTTACGTAGGGGACGGTATCGCTGCATTTGTAGTCAATAATCCGCAAGAAGGCGTTTCTTATCAATGGTATTTAGGATCGGAAGCAATTGGAGAACCGGTTACAAGCAACGTTTATACGGCGTATGAAACCGGAACGTATTCTGTAATTGCTATTAACGGCGAAACCGGATGTTCTTCGGATCCGGGCGGAGGAATTGCGGTTACAATTGTTCTCATAAACGATTTGTTTAGTGTTCCGACCGATCCGGTCTATTTTGCCGGATCAGGCGATAAGAAAGAGATTGCATTGATGTTCTCCGATCCGGAAAATTACATTTCCGCTCTCGGATTTAATCTTCATACGAACGCTCCCGACTGGATTACCGTTACGGTAGAAGGAAATACGATGATTTTTGAAGCAAATGTAAATGAAACGGATACTTTCCGTTCCGATACCGTACAAGTTTGGTATGGACTGCCAAACAGCAGTTTCGATCTTAATAATGGTTACAAAATCGGAGTTTACCAAAAAGCGCTTCAAAATATTGTTTTTGAAACGCCTGAAATTTTAAATTTGCAAGACGAAACGTATTTATTGTCGGCTACGGCAACATCGGGACTTGATGTATCGTTCAGTCTTCGGGAAACAGATAGGGCATACGCAGAAATACAGGAAGGTAATATATTGCGGTTGAAACAAGCAGGAGAAATTATCGTTAGCGCCTCTGTTGCAGGCAACGATGAGTTTGAAGAAAAGAAGGATGTATCGAAAAAAATCTCAATCCGGACAAAAACGGGAATGGAATTAATTTCGAAAGGAAAACTAACCGTTTATCCGAATCCGGCGTATGCAAATCATATCTTCTGTGTTGCATCCGGTTTATCCGAAACCGAACTGTACGGCGCATTTATTGATGTGTACAACTTGTCGGGAACATTGATCCTCCGTCAAGAAGCGACCGGAAAGATTACGGAAATAAGTTTACCGGTTCAAGGAACTTACTTGCTTCGATTGAAAGGAGAGGAAATAATGATGATTATAAAATAGGCTTTATGTAAAAGATTGTTTAATAAGGTTTTTTTCGTTGTTGCGGGCTAGCGGGAAGCAAGCCCGCAATTTTTTTATTTCGCATCACATAAAAATCTTTTTCTTTCCGGAAAATTTAATCGAATATAATGTACCCCAATTTTCGGGCGGCAACCCAAACAAGTTCAAAGATAATAACGGGAACTCGTTTCCCCCCGCCGGGAAGAAGCCATAGCCGTCAGGTTAAGGCTGAAAGCCTTTCGTGCTTTCGCCCTTTCGTGCTTCGGAGCAGTGAAGAAGGGTGCCGATACGCCCCGAAGAAGGGTACCTTCTGTTTTGGAGAATGGGGGAACGTCCTGAAAGGACTTGATTTTCATAACCGCAGGTCAACGACCTGCGGAACGAACGGACTCCGCGAAACCGCTGTCTGAAAGGCAGGACAGAATAAGACAGGACATCGTGGCGTGTTCGCTCATCCGCAGGTTAACGACCGGTCATGGTCGGAAGAAAAACTTCCACATAACGTCTTTTTGCCATAAAACATCCTGTTTTGCCGATCATGCTTTCGGCACGACAACAGTTTATATTTAACGGTTCATCTCATGACTGTACAGAGATCTTGTTTTATATAATATATTGATTATAAATATATTATCAAATAATATAAAACAAAATCAACTAATTTGAGGCACTACCTAAAAAACAATAGCCGCAAGGCTTAGTTATCACAACTTCCTTGCGGCTTAAATTTTATTCGTATGAAAAACCCTTGTAGCTAACCGCTCAGCCTCAAATACTTAGGGGCTGAAGTCCTTACTTCAGTCTTAGGACTGCAAAATTAGCCGGAATTTTTTATTTTTCCTAATCTTTTATCCTTTTTATTTTCAACTATTTATTATTTATGTTTTTTTCTCCCTGAATTGCTGCAGACCAAATATAGGGAACGGTCTTGTCGGCATCTCCCAAAGATTTTAGAGGTTCCCTTTATACAATATATAATGCATTTATGTTGTAAAACATGTTTTTATTTTTTTGAGTTAATCGTTTAATTTAGTAATTTTGCACCATGATGTGTAAAAGATAATGAAATGAATCGTGTTTCAATAAAAGACATAGCGCATGAATTAGGAGTTTCTATAGCCACTGTTTCCCTGGTACTCAACGGAAAAGATAAAAACGGGCGAGTAGGAAAAGAAATGGCGGAGAAGATTCGCCATAAGGCCAAGGAAATGAATTATGAACCGAACAACCTTGCCCGCGGCTTGCGTATGGGAGTTTCCAATACGATTGGTTTGATTGTGACGGATATATCGAACTTGTTTTTTGCCAACCTTGCTTTTCACATCCAGGAACAAGCCGAAAAATTCGGTTACAGTGTCATAATTACCAATACCAATGAAAGCAACCTTAAACTGGAAAAAATGATTAACATTTTGAAAAGTAAGTTGATCGATGGTTTTATCATCGTACCTACGGAACATGGAGAATCCCTTATACAAAATTTGGTGAAACGAAATATGCCGGTTGTGCTGATAGACCGTTATTTTCCCAATCTCAAAGTAAGTTCGGTTATTGTAGATAATTACAACGCCTCTAAAAAAGCATTGAGATGTTTGATTAACGAAGGATGCCGGAATATCGGACTGGTTATTTACAAAAGCGACCTGCAACACATGCTCGACCGGAAAAAAGGATATGTCGATGAACTCCAAAACGCCGGCTTGTATAATTCCGCCTTGATCAAAGAAATTAATTATTCCTCCATTACAAACGACATAACAATTGCAATGGAAAGTCTATTGTCGCTTGAAAATGAGGTAGATGGCATCTTTTTTGCCACTAATACCTTATCCATGTTAAGCATTAAATATATGCGGGAAATGAATATCAAGCTGTACGAAGATATTAAAGTCGTTTGTTTTGACAAGAGTGATGTATTTGATTTTATCCCGGTTCACATTCCCTATGTACAGCAGCCGATTGCCGAAATGGGAACGAATGCCGTCAGGTTATTGATTGAACAAATGAAACGGAAATCCGTCGAACACAAGGAGAATGAGGTTAAAATTGTTGAATTGCAAACATCCCTGGTAAATGTTTTGTAGCTCAATTTTTGTAATTTAAAAGTTAAACGTTTAATTAAAGAAGAAAATAACAACACGAATGCAAATAAAATAAAACGTTAAAAAAATATCTATATTTATGAAACAACAAATTATTCCGAAAAATGTATTATTACCTTTCATTTTATTAACAACTTTGTTTTTTGCATGGGCTGTACCCAACAATTTGACCGACACCATGTTGGCTGCATTCAAGCGAATCATGAGTCTGTCTGATTCCAAAACGGCATGGATACAAGTTGTCTGTTACTTATTGGGCTACGGTTGCTGTGCGATTCCCGGTGCGCTGTTCATTAAAAAATACACGTATAAATCGGGCGTACTGTTGGGTTTATCCTTGTATGCCGGGGGATGTTTCCTTTTTTATCCCGCTATGTTGTGCCTGCAAATCAATGCCGATGTAAGTTTCATCATGTATCTGGCTGCAATATTTATCTTATTTGCAGGACTTTCCGTACTGGAAACCTCCACCAACTCGTATGTCTGTGCGATTGGCCCGGAAGAAACCGCTACCCGGCGCTTGAATCTTTCCCAATCGTTCAACCCGTTTGGCGCAATCGCCGGCGTTGTAATCAGTCAAGTTTTCATTCTGTCTCAATTGAACCTGCTAACCGCTTCCGAAAGAGCTTCCCTCCAAACTTCCGAGCTGGCGGAAATACAGGGCGGCGAATTAAATTCGGTAACAATGACTTATATAGCTTTAGGCGTAGTCATGGTAGTGCTGTTATTGGCTATTCTGTTTGCCAAAATGCCTAATCTAAAAGAAGGCGGACAAAAAATAGCGCTTGGCGATACATTCAAACGACTGATAAAAAACAAGAATTACGTCTGGGGAGTTGTTGCCCAATTTTTCTATGTCGGCGCTCAAATCTCCGTTTGGTCGTTTGTAATCCGGTATGCGATGCAACAATTAAATCTCGACGGGGTTGTCGCATCGGTGGGTGCGAATGCCTCTACGGAAGCGATTGTAGAAGCTTTGCGGAATGTAGAACCGATTGCAGCAGGTTTTTATAACTTTTGTGAATGGGTCGAATTAAACGATTTACTTCCGCGTACTGCCGAACAGACGGGAGCTACTTATTACATCCTGTCGCTGGTTTTATTTGTGATTACCCGTTTTATCTGTACGGCTCTGATGAAGTTTGTCCAACCGCGTAAGCTTCTGGCGGCACTGGCGATTACAGCCGTTGCTTGCTGTTTGTTGACTGTTTATGGAAAAGGGGTTGTCGGCGTTTATGCGTTGATGGGGATTTCAGCCTGTATGTCGTTGATGTTTCCAACCATTTACGGAATCGGTGTCCGGGGCTTGGGCGAAGATATCAAAATAGGCGGTGCAGGTATGGTGATGGCTATTGCTGGAGCTGCATTATTGACTCAAATTCAGGGAATTGTATCTGATTCATCAAGCATAAAGCTGGCTTATTGGATTCCGACTGTTGCCTTTGCCATGATTGTTTATTATAGTTTAGTGGTTTGCAGGAAAACGAATGTATGAATGTAAGATGAAAAAAAATACTTC
>JAIRLY010000211.1 GCA_031259075.1 Dysgonamonadaceae bacterium
GCAAATGCAAGATATTGTTCTACTAACAACCCAAGTAGCTTTATTTCATCTTCGGTCAAATAGTTTTTGGCAACACTGACGTCCGACTGTTTAATAGCGACGTTTTTTTTGTCGAACGACGACATACCCATTAAAGGCAGGTTGGCAGCCGCTCGCCTGTAAACCAATTCTGCTGCCGTTTGTTGGCTAACAGCCCATAATAATTTATTCTGTACCACTTTGAAAAACAAAATGGTTTTTTCGTCTTTGGGGTTATAGTCTATACTTGTTTTGTATATATCTTTGATTTTTTGGTAAAAAAAACGCTCTGAAAGACGAATTTCTCGAATACGTTCTTGCAACTCATTGAAATAATTCATGGAACTGCCTGTTTTGAAACGTTCGTCATTCAACGTAAAACCTTTGATGATGTATTCCTTCAAATGTTGTGTCGCCCACTGACGAAATTGTGTGCCCTGTTGCGATTTTACGCGATAACCTACGGAAATGATAACATCAAGGTTGTATGCATTAACCGGAATTTCCTGCGTTTTACCCGCCATAGCCCCATGCTGAGTGGTTGTCCGGAATTTCCGGACAACCACTGTTTCGTCCAGTTCGCCTTCTTTGAAAATATTGCCAATATGTTCGGAAATAGTTCGTTTATCTTTAGCAAACAATTGTCCCATTTGTGCTTGCGTTAGCCAAACTGTTTCGTCTTCGAGGCGTACATCTATTTTAATAATGCCGTCGTGCGATTGATAGATTAATATTTCACTGTTGCTCATAACTCTAAAATATTTTATTGATTAATACCGATTTTAATTGTTGGGATGATTCTATTTGTTTTTTTATATTAATTTTTCTGTTTTCGAGCAAGTCCATTTTTTCTCCTATTTCATATCTGTTTTCTGTTTTTGGCGCATGAAACTTATATTGCTTAAAAAATTCTGGTTGAACTCTCTTTTGTCCTGCACTTCCTGTCATAAGACGTCCGGCTAATTGGCGAAAAGAATCCATTTTGGAAAGATAAAAGCAAAATTTTATATCACTGTTATTTTTTGCGCGTAAAACATGAAAATCAGTACTGCCGAAACCAATTCCATTTGTCAAATTCGTTGCTATTGCTCCTTTCCCATTTTCCATACATGGAGTAATTTTGGCAAATAAAATATCATTTTCAATAAACGGTGTCAATCCTTTTCTTTCTAACTCTTTTATCTGTTTATCTTCTTTATTTATAATCATACCTTCATTAGAAACATCTGCCATTGAGATAAAACTTGCGGATCTATCTTTGTCTAACTCTTTTTTATACACTGGATTAATTATGAGTAACTCGGAAAATGAAATTATTGTTTGCTTTGAATCTTCGAATTTTTGATTCATGTATGTTTTTTGATAAATATCTATATTTTTTAGAACCTCCTTTTCCCTTTCCACCACTTCATCCGCAGCCCAAAGCAATTCTGCTAATTGTGGCTGCTCTTCTTTTGGCGGAAGTAGAAATTCGTAATTGGCAATGTCTTTCCAATTTATATATGGATTGACCGAACCTTTTGAATTTTCGATTGAATGTTTTGTGAAATTATCACTCAACATTAGAAAAGGTAATAGTATCGGATTAATTATTTTATCATTTGCTTTGATTACGAAGGTAGTATTTGCTGTTATTCCATCAAAGTCGGCAACAGCTACTTTTTTGAGGTACGTTCGTCTTGAACCATACAGAATATTACCTTTTTCAAATTTGCGCATGAATGCCGGACCTAAATAACCATCGCCAACCGTACCCCATTTTCGTAAATGAATATCGTCAGTATTCATGTGTTCACCGGCAATATAGCGATTTAATTCTGTAGTATTGGTATCAATACATTCCTTTTGTTGAATTGCGACATCCCCAAACCTTACCCTTTTCCAATTCGATTTATCTATATTCATTTTTTATTCTCCAGTGTTTTAACCAGTTCTTTCAAAGATTGCTGTAAGGATTCGGCGCTTTTGTCCCATTGCCGGACAACCGATTGCAATGAAACGGTGGCATCCTGTTTTGCCTCGTTACGCGAAACGTAAATAGGAATGGACAATGTGTAATTTTGGGACACAATGCATTGATTCTCTACGACGCGGGCAAATCCGGGAATGTTACGGTATTCTCTGTATGCCTTGAAAATCTTTAGAATATGTCGTTCTTCCAACAGACTCGTCGACTTTTCCTGTCTTACTTCATCAACAGCGTTGATAAACAAGATTTTTCTTTTTCGTTCTTTGGGTTTGTTCATGCGGCAAATCAGCAGGCAAGCCTCCATCGGCGAATTGTAGAACAGGTTGGCGCCCAATCCTATTATTGCATCTATATAATCGCTTTCAATCATTTTCGTGCGCATGGCTCGTTCGGCGTCGCGAAACAGAATACCGTGAGGCCATAAAATCACGCATCGTCCTGTTTTCTCGTTCAGACTTTTTATAATATGCTGCTGGAAAGCATAATCGGCGCAACCTTGTGGTGGCGTTCCCCAAATGTTGCGTCCGAAGGGGTCGTTCATAAACGATTTCCGGTCCCAACTTTTTATCGAATAGGGAGGATTGGCAAATACGATATCAAACTGCTGTAAAGTGTCTGAGTGCATGAAACGCGGATCTTTCAGCGTATCGCCGCGTTCAATCCGAAATTCCTCAAAACCATGCAGTAGCATGTTCATTCGGGCAATGGCAGACGTAATCAGGTTGATTTCCTGTCCGTACAAACGCAAAGTGCGGTACTCTTTCCCGGCGTCTTTCAGCATCATAGCACAGTTAAGCAACAGACCACCACTGCCGCAAGCCGGATCATAAATGCTTTCGCCTTCCTGCGGGTCGGCAATCAGGCTCATCAGGCGTACTACTGTGCGATTGGTGTAAAATTCGGCGGCCGTATGTCCGCTGTCGTCAGCGAACTTGCGGATAAGATATTCGTATGCTACTCCCAGCATATCATTCGGCACATTGCCAATACTCAAGTTGCGACCGGAAAAGTGCTCTATCAGGTTGCAGAGCATGGCGTCGGTAATACGTTCCTTGTTTGTCCACTCCGCGTCTCCAAAAATACCTTGTAGTTGTGAAGCATTAATCCGTTCAATTTTGCGGAATGCTTTGGTTAAGACCTGTCCTACGTTTTCCGTAACCGCCCGCACATCGTTCCAGTGCGCTTTTTCGGGAATCTGAAACCGATGGTTTTCGGCAAACTGTGCATAATCCAAATCGCCGTCGCTTTCTTCGAGGGCTATCCGGTATTCTTCGTCATACACATCACAAATCCGTTTATAAAACAATAAAGGAAAGATATATTGCTTGTAGTCGCCCGCATCTATCACGCCCCGCAAATATGTTGCCGCGCCCCATAAATATGATTCTAATTCTTTCAAATTCATACGGCTGTGAAATTGATTAACAGTTGTTTTAGATGTTGTTCCGCTTCATTGGCTTTCCGTGCGGATTCTTTTAAGTCAGACAAAGCTTCTTCCAATGAGGGCAGATTATCAATGACTTCTTTTTCGACATACAGCGGTATATTGAGATTGTAGTCGTTTTGCCTGATTTGTTCTAATGTAACAACTTTTACGTGGTCTTTTACGTCATTCCAACCGGCATACCATTGAAAGATGTTCGCAATATGTTCTTCTTCAAGAAAGTTTTGCGCCCTGCCTGTACGGATTTGATCGGCCGCATCAATGAATAAAACTTTTTTTGCTTTCCTTGCTTCTTTCTTTGCTCTGAAAATCAAAATACAAGCCGAAAGGGTTGCGCCGTAAAAGAGGTTAGCGCCTAAACCTATGACCGTATCAAGTAAATCCTTTTCTAACAATACTGCTCTGATTTTGGTTTCCGTGCCTTTACGAAACAGTGCGCCGTGAGGTAATACGACCGCAACCCGTCCGCGTTGGGGATTCATTGATTTCAGCATGTGCTGTACCCAGGCCATATCACCGTTGTTTTGAGGCGGTACTCCGGCTATATTTCTGCCATAGATATCATTTGTCCATATTTCTGCGCCCCATTCTTTCAGCGAGAAGGGCGGGTTGGCTATTACAATATTGAATGTTCGTAACATATCACCTTCATAGAATCGCGGCTCACGTAAAGTATCGCCGCGTTCAATGCAGAAATCCTCAATGTTGTGCAAGAACATATTCATCCGTGCGATAGTGGACGTGGTCAGGTTTTTTTCCTGTCCATAAAGTTTTAATGTTCGCGGGTCTCCGCCTTTTTGCTTTACGTGTTCGACACATTCGAGTAACATTCCCGCCGTTCCACAAGCCGGGTCATAGATGGTTTCCTCCTCTTTCGCATCGGTAATCATTCCCATCAAACGGACAACCGAACGAGGCGTATAAAATTCTCCCGCCTTTTTGTTCGTCTGGTCGGCAAACGTTTTGATTAAGTATTCGTATGCCTGTCCCAACATATCCGGTTCGACATTGGAATTGGAAAGGTTATATTGCGAATAATGTTCCATCAGCCTGTTCAACAAGGCATCCGGAAGTTTATCTTTGTTTGTCCAGGGCGCATCGCCGAAAATGCCTGCCAAAACAGTGGGATTTGTCTTTTCAATTTGAGAAAAAGCTCCCTTGATAGCGCTTCCGACATTTTCGGTTATTCCTCTCACATTGTTCCAATGCGAGCCCTCCGGAATAACAAAACGGTGTAACTCCGCATTTTTCGCATATAATTCATCTCCTTCCGATTCTTCAAAGGCTTCCCTGTATTCTTCATCATATACATCAGATATGCGTTTGAAAAACAGAAGTGGAAAAATATAAATCTTAAAATCAGCCGCATCTACGGGACCTTTCAATATCCATGCCGCTTTTGCAAGATATTGTTCGAGCTGGGATATTGTTAATCGTACCTTGTTCATTCTGTTTTTATTTGAAAAACGCTTACAAAGGTAGCCTTTTTATTTAGAATAGCGAATCTAAAAAATATAATCTTCTGTATTTCAATTGATTTTGGCCGTTACTTAAACCTTTGTGATTTGTGATTTAAAAATCAAATGCTATCTCATGAATAATAAGTCATTAGCATTAAAATTAAACACCTTTATATAATGACGACTCCATAGTTGATCACGCCTTTGAATCCCCGTCCCTGTACAATCTTTGCCATCATCCTTCAATACGTTTGATCAGATTATCCAAACTTTTTATTGACCTCACCCATTCAGGATGGACTTCTATATATCCTGCTGCATTGGCCTTGCGGGCAATCTGGTTGATATTGTTTGCCATACCTGCAAGTTGCCGGATATAAGCCAGATGTCTGGAAGTCAAACGCTGTTTAACTTCGCTCTTTGCAATGCAACGGCGAATGTATTCGCTTCGTTGTTCTTTTCCGTCCGCAAGCCCCAATTTTCTTTCAAAATACTGCGGATTTGGGTAATAAAACATCTGTTTTCATTTACACACCGGTGACATATCCGGACACTTCGTGGACAGATATATCCGTTGTAAAGCTGAAAAATAAATTTTACTTCCGGTTCTTTTGGCTTAGAAGTTGTTCCAGAATTATATCGGGAGGAAAGATTTCCATACTGCTGACAGTCTTTGATTTGACGGGAGTTATGAAACCGTCTTTAATTCATTTGTTAAGGGTTGGGCGTGAAATTTTCAACATTCTGGCGATGTCTTTTTTGGATACCATTGCCTCGGCATTGAAAACCTGAATAAATTCTTTATTGACCATCATGTAGCGTTTCAGATTGTCTATGGCTTTATCAATATCCTGAATATGAGGTATGATTTTCTTTTTCACCGATATTTCGATGGTATTCATGTCATAATCGGCCGCTAATTCAGAATTCTT
>JAIRLY010000215.1 GCA_031259075.1 Dysgonamonadaceae bacterium
GAACATGGCTCCTCCATCCGCATAGAAAAAGCCTGCCGGTAAGATTCGGTATTGAATCATATTATTTTGTACTTTTGCACAAAATTAGTAAAATAATGGCTAAAAATATTCTTATTACAGGAGCAAACGGTCAGTTGGGAAATGAATTGCAAGTATTATTTTCTCAATATCAGGATTTTATTTTTTTTGCAACGGATGTGGATACATTAAATCTCTGCAATAAAAAGGAAATAACGGATTTTATCGAACAAAACGAGATTCACTATATTGTTAATTGCGCGGCTTATACGGCGGTTGATAAAGCGGAAGACGAGATGGAATTATGTTACAAAATCAACCGGGATGCTGTCCGGAATTTAGCGGAAGCAGCGCAGGGAAAAGCGAAAATTATTCATATTTCTACCGATTATGTTTTCGATGGGAAAGCGACGGTTCCTTATAAAGAAACCGATACGACTCACCCACAATCCGTTTACGGAAAAAGTAAGGAAGAGGGAGAGATTGTTTTATTGGAACAAGCTCCGGAAAGCATCATCATCCGTACTGCATGGCTATATTCGCTGTTTGGAAATAATTTTGTTAAAACCATGATTCGTTTAGGCAAAGAAAGAACTTCATTGAATGTCGTAAACGACCAGATGGGAACACCAACTTATGCTGCCGACTTGGCAAAAGCGATTCTGGACATAATTGTTTTCAGCGAAAATACCCAAATTCTTGCTTCGGGAATTTATCATTACAGCAATGCAGGCATTACCACATGGTTCGGTTTTACGGAAAAAATTTTCCAGTTGTCGAATATAAAAAACTGTCAATTGAATCCGATCCCTACATCCGAATATCCGACGAAAGCCGCTCGTCCGGCGTATAGCGTTTTGGATAAAACTAAAATCAAAGAAACCTTTCCTGTCGCCGTTCCGGAATGGGAAAACAGTCTGGAAAAAATGTTACTGAAGTTATAAGTTAATTCTTTTTTTGAGCCGCTATTGCTTTTTTTTTGAGGATTCTACCAACAAGTTGTCCCCTATGGGACAAGGCCAAAGACATAACTTCAAAAAGCGCCGGTGTAATTTTCTCCAAGCCCTGCAAATACAACGCTTTATTAATCAAAACGATAGGTTGAAAGACAAAGATTTTTTTCTCTATCGAACTGCCGGATATTTTTCATAGTGCCGGATATTTTTCATAAAAACCCCAAAAAGGATCAAGCAAATTAAATTATAATTACATCCATGTGATTATTATAAAATATAATATTATCTTTGTATAATATTATTTAATATTTACTAATCTTAAAACAATCAAAAAATGAAAAATTTATTTTATTTGGCAATTTTAATTGGAGGGGTATTTTATTTTAACAGTTGTGTTGAAGAAGATCCGTCACAAGCGATTAATGTAGAGAACGCATTTCCAAAAAAAGCTGTAATTGAAGGATATGCGTACTTAAACGTTAATAAATCGAGTACAGAAATAGTGAAGTATGCTCCTGAAAACACATTATTGTCTTTTGCTATCGCTTATAACAATTTGGGTAATTTCGGAAGTTCGGGTAATTATCTGCGAACAACAACCGTAGACGCCAACGGTTATTACTCTATTGAATTACCAACAAGAAACGATGGCACTCCTGTAACCGTTCAAATTACCGGAGAGCAAATTCAACTAACAGTTACTACGGAAGATGGGAAAAGCAAGAAACAAATATATGAAATTCTTCCTATAACACAAGCTATTGTAAGCAACTTTACTTACTTAAAAAAATTAGAATACACGGAAAAAGAAGTCTTTCAAGAATCTGAAACATGGGGAAAGGGAATTTATCGAGTCGCATTTGAGTATTATACCGGAAAAGACACAACGTATGTGCCGAAAGATACGGAAGTGAGGATCACAATTTCAAAAGATCAATTTGTTCCGAAAAGAACAAATGATTTGGTTTTAATTAAAAAAGTAGGCGCTAACGGCTTATTGGAATTTGAAACGGAAGCGCCTTCTTTGCTTAACGGAGGACTTACTTTTAGTCTTGAGTCGGCTTTTATTGCAAAATATTTAACCCGTATCCAAGATGAAGAAGAGATATACAACGATTATATATTCAATATTTCAAATTGGGGCGTTATCTATAGTGGAAAGACAATTGAAAGAGAAACGATCATGGCTAACCGCGGCACTCAATTGACTAATAACTGATTCATTCCGAAAATAATTTAATCTAACAAATAAAAGCATATTTCAATGAAAAAAATAATAATAGCAGCATTGTTATGTACAGGCGCAATATCGTTTGTAGTGGCGCAAGATGCGGATGAAACTATAAAATCCTCTTTTAATAAACGCGGTGCGTCCTATTTGCCTGAAGCCGGTGATTTTGCATTAGGAATTGACGCTTCCCCGTTTTTAGAATATTTAGGAAATCTCTTTAATCAGGCAGGTACAAATAAAGCTCCTACATTTGGAAATGGATTTGGTATCTACGGAAAGTATTTTGTTGAAAATAATCGAGCGATCCGTGCCAAATTGTACATGGAATTTTCTAAAACAAAGTACCAACAAACGGTTCCAGATGACTATGAGATTCTGACAAATCCCACAAACCTTTATGCTACGGGGATCGATACTCAAAACGATTTCAATAATAATATTTTACTGAATATCGGTTATGAATTCCGTAGAGGAAAAGGTCGTTTGCAAGGATTTTACGGTGCAGATTTTGCGTTGGGCTATAGTAATTTTAAAACAACTTATGATTATACCAATCCGATTACGTTAGCAAATCAAGCTCCTTCTACGGCTGATTTTACAGGAAATTACGGCCGCCGAAGCTCCCGCATCCTTGAAGATAAACGCACTTCCAACTTTACCTTAGGGTTAGGCGCTTTTGTCGGAGTAGAATATTTCATCTCTCCGTTAATTTCAGTGGGAGGAGAAGCCAATCTGAACTTCCGTTACAGCGTTAGCGGACAAAGCGAAGTAACATCCGAACGTATTTTAGGAAATTCTGTATATGAATACAAATACAGGCAAAAAACAGCAGACAAAAATAACCCTAATTTTATTTCCGGTTTCTACACGAGGCCGACAGGGACGCTTTTTATAATGTTCCATTTTTAATAGTGCTTAAGAGAGGGCTGTCTCAAAATAACTTTTGAGACAGCTCTCTGTTTTTATGATAAATCCGCACCTTACAATTGCCATATATTTTGTACTTTTGCACGAAATTTTTGATTATGGAATTAACAAACGAGATACAAAGGCGCAGAACATTTGCGATTATCAGTCATCCCGATGCGGGAAAAACCACGCTCACCGAAAAACTTTTGCTTTTCGGAGGAGCTATTCATGTAGCGGGAGCCGTCAAATCCAACAAAATAAAGAAAACGGCTACATCCGATTGGATGGAAATTGAGAAGCAACGGGGAATTTCCGTCGCTACTTCAGTGATGGGATTTGATTATGAAGCTTATAAAATCAATATATTGGATACTCCCGGTCATCAAGATTTTGCAGAAGACACATATCGCACGTTAACGGCTGTAGATAGTGTAATTATTGTCGTGGATATTGCAAAAGGAGTAGAAATGCAAACACGGAAATTAATGGACGTTTGCCGCATGAGGAAAACCCCTGTGATGATTTTTGTTAATAAAATGGACCGCGACGGAAAAGATCCTTTCGATTTGCTGGATGAACTGGAACAGGAATTGCAAATTCATGTCCGCCCATTGAGTTGGCCGATTGAAATGGGAAACAAATTCAAGGGAGTCTACAATATTTACGAAGAAAAATTAGACCTTTACACGCCCAGTAAGCAAACCGTTAGCAAATCCATTCAGTTTAAAGACGTGAATAGTCCCGATTTGGAAAATCATATCGGAAGTGATTTAGCGGAAAAACTTCGAGCTGATTTGGATTTAATACAGGGCGTTTATTCGGAATTTGACGTAACTGCTTATTTGAAAGGAGATTTGGCGCCCGTTTTTTTCGGTTCGGCTTTAAACAATTTCGGAGTAAAAGAGTTGTTGGATTGCTTTGTGCGGATAGCTCCTTCACCTCGTCCGGTGAAAACGGAAGAACGGGAAATTACTCCCGAAAGCGATCCTTTTTCCGGATTTATATTCAAAATACACGCGAATATGGATCCTAATCACCGGAGTTGCATTGCTTTCTTGAAAATCTGTTCCGGCAAATTTGAACGGAATACGAACTATAAGCATATTCGTTTCGATAAGATGATGAAGTTTTCGCAAGCTACCGCTTTCATGGCTCAAAAGAAAGAAACGGTTGACGAAGCTTATGCCGGCGATATCATCGGTTTACCCGATACCGGAAATTTCAAAATCGGCGATACGTTAACATCGGGTGAAATCCTGCATTTCAAAGGATTACCCAGTTTTTCTCCCGAAACGTTCAAATATATTGAAAATGCCGATCCCTTGAAATCCAAACAACTGAACAAAGGGATTGATCAATTGACGGATGAAGGTGTAGCGCAACTTTTCACTAATCAGTTCAATGGGCGGAAAATTGTGGGTA
This sequence comes from Dysgonamonadaceae bacterium, assembly GCA_031259075.1. Taxonomy (GTDB): domain Bacteria; phylum Bacteroidota; class Bacteroidia; order Bacteroidales; family Azobacteroidaceae; genus Azobacteroides. The sequence continues at coordinate 4,537 of JAIRLY010000215.1, forward strand.
CGGTCGGACAATTGCAATTTGAAGTAATTCAATATCGTCTGTTGCATGAATACGGTGCACAATGTAAATGGGAATCCGTTCATTTATACAAGGCTTGTTGGATTGAAAGTAATTCACAAGAAGCTTTGGACAATTTCAAAAAACGGAAACACCAATATATGGCATTGGACAAACAAGGGAGAGACGTTTTTCTTGCAGACTCCAATTATGTATTACAAATGGCTCAGCAGGATTTCCCCGAAATACGTTTTCACTTCAGTTCGGAGTTCTAAAAAGAATTGGTAAGGTATAGCTTTCCGAAAGTCGATGACCTGCGGTTTGGGGGTCAACTCTCTGTTGCAGTAATTCATTGAGACGCTGTTCCAACTGTTTTCGTTTTTCGAGTGGCTGAAGATAATCAACCGGCAGGAGTTCTCTTTTCAGTTGCAGGGCGTCAGTCAATAAACTTGAAAAGGATTTTGTCCATTCATGTTCATAGAGTTGATTGAGATATTTGAGTTCCCTGAGCAAATGAGCCGTACAAATTTGATGACTTCCGCAGACGGTTTTGAAGTAAGGTTTCCAACAGTCATGTACTAAAGTTGACTGGGGAAAACCGTCGCTAAAAATCCGTTCTATCACCTTTTTACCCCG
>JAIRLY010000269.1 GCA_031259075.1 Dysgonamonadaceae bacterium
TTCAATCGCATATTTTTTGTTGAAGTTATGGGACGCGAAGCCGGATTTATAGCAATAAACAGCGGTATTGCTTCGGGCGCAGAAGTTATAATGGTTCCCGAACGCAAAAATCAAATCGAAAAAGTAAGAAAATTTCTTAAAGAGCGCGCCCTGAAAAACAAATCGAGCATAATTATTGTAGCCGAAGGTTTGGAAGAAGGCAGCGCAATGGAAATTGCCGACAAAGTAAAAGATGAATACCCTGAATTTGATATTAAAGTATCTGTGCTCGGACATATTCAGCGCGGAGGACGCCCTACATCAAAAGACCGGGTTACGGCAAGCCTTATGGGAGTAGCTGCAATTGATGCCATTATCGACAGTCAGAAAAGCATTATGATTGGCTGGAAAAACGAAGAAATCGTTCAAGTTCCGCTAAATAAAACAATAAAAATGCACAAAACAATCTCTGACGACATGCTTAACATTGCCGAAATGATAGGAACATTTTTACCAAAAGAATAAAATACGAAAACCTGTGAAAAAAATTAAAGATACGCTCATAAAATTGTATTACAGAACAGGAAGGCTCATATATGTGCTGAAAAAAAGTCATCCTCAAAGATGGATATCATTATTTTTCAAGGGATATAAACAAATATTATTAGAAACTGTTATCTTACGATACGATGGCAGCGGAAAATTTCAGGAAGAGATTGATTTTTTAAAAGAACAGAACAAATTACATGTATTCCCCTATAAAAAAGTAAAACAAATCGAAAATGTCGTTTATGGATACGATTCAACAAAAAAACTTCCATACGTAATGCATAAAAATCGAAAACTTTATTTTACACGTTCATGGTCTGAAAAAGCAGTCGCAGGAAGATATCAAGACTTCATTGAATATGAAAATATTTTAGGCGGAGGATATATGGAAAAAGCGCCTCACCAGTATCAGTCGGAATCTTTTCATGTTAAAAGCAGCGATATTCTTTTGGATGTTGGATGCGCCGAAGCATTATTTGCTCTGGATGTGATTGATAAGGTTAGAAAAGTTATTTTATTTGAATCCGATCCTGTCTGGTTTGAACCGCTGAACGCAACTTTCGAAAAAGAAATAAAAGAAGGTAAAGTCATTCTGATAAAGAAAAATGCAGGAAGCAAAAATACTGCGAAATCAGTTACAATCGCTTCCGTACTGCAAAATGAAGAATATGACAGTTTATTCATTAAAATGGATATTGAAGGCGCTGAAACAGAAGTAGTAAAATCATGTAAAGACTTGATGAAAACAAACAAAGATATACGTTTCAGTTGTTGCACGTATCACCGGCAAAATGATGCTGCTATATTAAAAAGTATTTTTGAATCCAACGAATATCAAACGACATTTTCGGACGGATATATGTTATTTTACTATAATATTAAATATCCTTATTTCAGAAAGGGTATTATCAGAGCATCAAAAAAATTGTGATTACAGTTGCCGATTGAGAAACAAGATAAAATTATAAATATGAAATCTGTAGGAATAATTATCTCAACTTATAATAATCCCAAATGGCTGGAAAAAACTTTATGGGGCTATTTAAACCAAACTTATCAAAATTTTGAATTGCTTATAGCTGATGATGGATCAGGAACAGAAACAAAAGAATTAATAGAATGTTATAAAAATAAATATTTCCCGCATCTTAAACATATATGGCACGAAGACAAAGGATTTCGCAAAACGCGGATACTTAATATGGCTGTACTTGCAGCCGCTTCCGAATATTTAATCTTTGCCGACCATGACTGTATTCCACGTGCCGATCTTGTTGAAACTCACATACGATATGCTCAGGAAGGTTACATGCTGTCGGGAGGATGTTTCAGATTGCCAATGTCTATAAGTCTTAGTATTAAAAAAGAAGATGTGGATTCGCAGAAAATATTCAAGATAAGCGAACTAAAAAAACGAGGATTGAAAAACGGATGGAAAAATACTAAACTGATTCGTTCGTCTTCATTTGCTTCATTTATGAATTTTATTACTCCAACAAAAGCAACATGGAATGGTGGTTGTTCTTCTGCCTGGCGGAAAGATATAATTACTGTTAACGGGTTCAATGAAGATATGCAATACGGAGGTGAAGACAGAGAATTTGGCGAACGACTGTTCAATTTGGGAATTAAATCAAAGCAAATCCGTTATTCGGCTATTTGTCTCCATTTGGATCATGCACGACCTTATAAACTGCCGGAATTAATAGCACAAAACAAACAAATCCGCAAAGAAGTCAAAAAAAATAAAATTATTCAAACCCCGCATGGAATCAATCAATATTAAGAAAATAAATAAGACCAGGATATTGGACGATGTTAGCCTTGTGATCGCTGTTTATAATAAACCCATTTATTTGGAAAAAGTTTTTGACAGCTTGGAAAAACAAAGTCGTTTTCCTGCAAATGTAATCTTGGCAGATGATGGTTCGTCTGATGCCGCTTTAGATGCATTAATTGAGCAATATAAAAAACGCTTGCCTGTTCCTTTGATACGGGTTTGGCACGAAGATAAAGGATGGCGTAAACCGCTTTGTGTAAATAAAGCCGTACATCATGCCAATGATTATATTATCTTTATTGATGAAGATGTTATAATGCATCCGCGTTTTATAGAAAATCACTGGAGATACAAAAAACCTGATACCGCCATGTATGGTACAACTGCAATATTAACTCCTGAAATGACTGAAAAACTTTTGAACATAAAGCCTTTTGAAGATGCATTAATAGACAAGAAATTTAAAAAGCGGAATACATGGTATTTACCTTTCCCCGTGTCTAAAAATACTAATAAATTTGCGGGTCGAAATTTTTCGATGTATAAAAAAGATTTTATTGCTGTTAATGGTTACGACAATGATTTAATAGGTGAAGTCGGCTGGGAAGATACAGATTTAAGTTATCGACTGAAAAATAATGGCGTGAACATAAGACGAATATTTGGAAGATGTCTCGGCAAGCATTTGTATCATAAACTGCATCCTTATTTTTATACTCAAAAAATCGAACAGGAACGTGACAGACTGATAAAAAAGCGTATAGAAACAGGATTTACCCGTGTTGAGAATGGTTATCATGAAGCGCTAAGTAATGATTGAAACAGGAATGAATCATTATGCACAGACTAATCCGGCGGCATTGATTATCGAACACGCCAATCAGTTCAATTGGACAAAAAGCGCTAATGATTATTGGAAAATATACGAATTAGTAAAACAATTGTAACTTTGCAAAGATATTTTAAATATAAATTTATTGATTATGAGCGATTTTAACATAGCAGGACCATGTAACATCACAAAACATTACATGATAGAAGCATCCACCCGGCTGGAAGGCGTGGAGCAGTTGATAGATAAAGAACAGTATTTTGTGATTCATGCAGCGCGTCAGAGCGGTAAAACAACCTATCTGAAAGATTTATCCAAACGACTTAATGACGGAGGGAAATATTATGCGCTGTGGTGTTCGCTGGAAAATACTCAAAACGTTGTTGACCCGAAAGAAGGGATACCTCAGATTGTCAAAAAAATTAAAAATCAGCTCAGATTTTCGGATATTCCTCACAACACCGAATTTGCAATAGATGCGGATTACGAAGATTTCTCTAACGTTTTGAATACGGAACTTACCTTGTTTTGTATGTTATTGGACAAACCGTTAGTTGTTCTTTTCGACGAAGTGGATTGTTTGAGCGAAGGAACATTGATTACTTTCCTCCGTCAATTACGCGATGGTTACAACAGTCGTCCGGAAAGGGCTTTTCCTCATTCCATAGCCTTAGT
>JAIRLY010000206.1 GCA_031259075.1 Dysgonamonadaceae bacterium
GAATGGAAACACCGTTCAATTTCAAAACATACGATGTCCCTGTCGATCCGATCTCAAGCGCAGCTGATGGATTGGCATTGAAGATTCCTACATTACCGTTGGATTTGATGTAGAACTCTACCCCTCCGAGGGCTTCAACCTTGTCGAGAGTCAAAAGCGAAGCGGTGTTCGCTGTTGGATTCATGTTCACTTTTACGTTTGTGAACCCTATTAACACTGCAGCAACTAACGTTGCTGTTAAAAGTATTTTTTTCATGTGATATATTTTTGTATAAAATTTATTAATTTCCATCGAACTCTTAATTTCCATCGAACTCTTTGTGAATTATGGGCTGGAGAACCACAACCACGCACCCTGTTATTACTTTTGTGAAATTGTATCTCCTGGGCAGCCGCTGAAGGGAAATGACAGCGACTGCCTTTCTCGATCGAGATAAAACTTCCCTGTCCATATGCGGCGCCTTATTTCCTTCGGTTTGTTACAAAATATGTCCTCCGGTGTGCAGATAAGAGCAGGGTAATAATATTTCCACATATCATTCCCCGATACAATGGACGCCGCCGCTTTGCAAGTGTTGTTTTTGCAAAGCAAATCGGTGAGGGTTGATAATATGTTTTTAATTACATCCATTTTTTAATTTTTGTTTCGCAAAGGTAATAATAATTTCAATACAATACTAACGGAGAAATATTAAAAAAGTTGCATGGTTATATAAAATATTTTTAATTTTTTTACTGTTTATGTTTTGATTGCAAATATACATACTATTTTTAAATCTGCCAAATTTAGATTCTCTAAAGTCATTAAAGTTTTTAAAAAAAACAAAGAGCAGAAAAAATGACCTGTATCAGGGCTCAAAAGAAAAAAGCCGTTACCGACAGCTGTCGTGCGCGGAATCGGACCCGGTAAGGATGTTCCATGTTTCAAAGGCTTGCAAAAGCAGCATCTCAAGACCATTGATAATGCTTGAACCGCGTTCCTTGCCGCGACGAAGAAAAAGCGTTTCGCCCGGATTGTAAATCAAATCATATAAAAGATGACGGTGATATAAAAACTGATACGGAATGTCGGGACAATATCCGACCTCAGGATACATCCCGACAGGAGTGCAGTTCACTATCACAGTGTGAGTCTCCATAATCCCGGCGTCCAAATCACGGTACGTCAGCATCCCCTCCGAAGCCGGCGAACGGGTGACATACGTCGGAATCAACCCCAAATCCTCCAAGCCGGCAAAAATAGATTTCGCAGCGCCGCCCGTACCCAAAACAAGCGCGCGGGAATGGCCTTCGTCCAAGTGTGAATCTATCGAAAGCTTAAATCCGGTGAGATCGGAATTATACCCCGTCAGACGAGTCTTGCCCCGAAAACGTTCTATCCTGATAACATTCACAGCCCCAGTCCGACGAGCGTTTTCACTTAAAGCATCCATGTACGGAATCACTTCCTCCTTGTATGGAATAGTGACATTCAAGCCCAAAAGCTCAGGATGACTGCGAATGATACCAAGCATCTCACCGACATTCCGTATCTCAAAGTTTATATATTCGGCGTCAATGTTTTCGGCGGCAAACTTAGCATTAAAATAACGACCCGAAAACGAGTGACCTAAAGGATAACCGATTAAACCGTATTGTTTCATTGTGAACTTTTTTTCCGTCAAACATGTATTAAGATAAAAACGCTGTGAGGTTGCAAAATTAAAAAGAATACACAGACAGACAACAAAATCTCATGAAAAAAACGTACTTTTGCAACAAAATACACTCAAATTGCGCATAAAAAAACTCTATCGGTTTATCCTCCAATCATTCATGCCGCTGATGGCTGTAATGTTCAGTGTTTGCCTCTTCGTGATGCTGATGCAGTTTCTGTGGAAATATGTCGACGAAATGGTCGGAAAAGGCGTAGATATAAAACTGTTAGCAAAGTTATTCTTCTATGCGGGAAACATGCTTATCCCAATGTGCCTCCCCCTCGCAATCCTGCTCGCCTCGATGATGACCTTCGGAAACCTCGGCGAACGTTTCGAACTGCTGGCTATCAAAGCGGCCGGAATATCGCTCGCAAAAATCATGAAACCGGTGATGATAGCAGTTATGTTCGTTGCCGCTGCAAACTTCATATTCCAGGATACCGCGCTCCCCGTAGCCCAAGCAAAAGTCGGAACAATACTCATGTCTCTCAAACAAAAATCCCCCGAAATAGACGTCCCCGAACAAACGTTCTATAAAGAACTCCCCGGATACAATATATACGTCGAGAAAAAAACAAAAAACGGACGACTGCAAAACGTGATAATCTACAGCTACGCACAAGGAAATGAAAACGACGCAACGGTAATCGTCGCCGACTCCGGATACCTCAAAATATCCTCAGACAAAACCTACAACCTTTTCGTACTCTACAACGGAGAATCATTTAAAAACCTCAAAAAAAGAACCTCCGGACGAAAAGACGAACTGATCCCCTATGTCCGCGAAAAATTCGAATACAAAGAAATAACAGTCAATTTCGACTCCAACTTCACCCTCATAGACGAATCGTTCATGGCCGGAAGAGACGTCGGAAAAAACATGAAAACTCTGAAAATGTCGGTAGATTCAATGTCCGCCGTCGAAGACAGTATCAAAAATGCTCTCGCCCAAAACATCAAACAGCAAACATTCGAAAATATTCCGAAAAACAGTAAAAATGTTATCAAAACCGATTCTACGGCCAATCAGGAAAACACATCAATCCTATCACCTTCCAGGCCGGTCGAAATGAGACTGAAACTGCTCGAAGCGGCAAAGTCAATTGCAGCCAGAAAAGTAAACGGTTTCTCAAGCCGTATGTTCGAGCAGTCCAACATGAAAAAACAACTCCGCGGACACAAAATAGAAATGCACCGGCGGTGCGCAACCGCTGTCGCCTGCATACTGTTCTTTTTCATCGGAGCGCCCTTAGGCGCTATTATCGGTAAAGGCGGCTTAGGATTTCCGACCGTGATCTCGGTCTTCATATTCATCCTTTATTACACAATCGACACGTTCGGTTTCAAACTCGCGAAACAGGGCGTCTGGGAAGTATGGCAGGGAATGTGGCTCAGTCCTTTCGTTCTGCTCGTCATAGGCGCTATCCTTACACAAAGAGCCATCAATGATTTTATGATAGATGCGGAAAATATAAAACATCTGATAAAATTTTTAAAAAAGCCGTTTGCAATACAATAAAAGAATTATGAAAAAACTCCACACAATAGAAGACGCAATAGAAGATTTCCGAAAAGGAGAGTTCCTCATAGTAGTAGACGACGAAAACCGCGAAAACGAAGGCGACTTCATCGTCGCCGCAGAAATGATCACACCGGAAAAAGTCAATTTTATGCTTTCCAACGGCAAAGGCGTGCTCTGCGCACCGATCACCGAAGAAAGATGCGCAGAACTCGAACTCGACATGCAAGTCAAACGCAATACCTCAATATACGACACCCCGTTCACAGTCACCGTCGATAAAATCGGAGGTAACTGCACAACCGGCGTATCAATGCACGACCGCGCCGCAACAATAAGAGCGCTCGCCGACCCCTCCACGCTTCCTTCCGACCTCGCAAGACCGGGACACGTAAATCCCCTCAGAGCGTCCTCAAAAGGAGTCCTTAAACGTGCCGGCCATACCGAAGCAACCGTCGATCTCGCCAGACTCGCCGGCCTCTATCCCGCAGGAGCATTGATAGAGATCATAAACCCGGATGGTACAATGGCAAGGCTGCCGCAATTGTTCGAAGTCTCGGAAAAATACAACATAAAAATAATCTGCATAAAAGACCTGATAGCCTACCGACTCAAACGCGAACTGCTTATCGAAAAAGGAGAAACGGTAAATATGCCGACCCGATACGGAAACTTCCGTCTCATACCGTTCAGACAAAAATCCAACGGACTCGAACATATCGCCCTCATAAAAGGACAATGGGACAATGACCCCGTCATGGTAAGAATGCACTCCTCATGCGCTACCGGCGACATTTTCGGTTCCCTGAGATGCGAGTGCGGCGAGCAATTGCACAAAGCAATGGAAATGATAGAAACGGAAGGACAGGGAGCAATAGTATACCTCAATCAGGAAGGCCGGGGAATCGGACTTATGAAAAAGATAAGCGCTTACAAACTCCAGGAACAGGGAATGGACACAGTAGACGCAAACCTGCACCTGGGACATGATTCCGATGAAAGAGACTACGGAATCGGTGCGCAGATACTGAGAGAAATAGGCGTCTCCAAAATTCGCCTGATAACCAACAATCCCGTTAAGCGTGCGGCTTTGGAAGGATACGGACTGGAAATAGTGGAAAACATTCCGTTGGAGATTCCGGCAAATCCCTACAATGAGTTTTATCTCAAGACAAAAAAAGAACGAATGGGACATCTTTTTTCAAATACTTTTCCTAAAATATAAAATCAACACAACATGAATCTTAAAAAATTCCTTCCCCTGCTTTTCGCCTCGACACTTATCTTTGCTACTTCCTGCAACAACAGCACAGACAGTCTTAAATCCGACTTCAAGAATCCTCCCCCGTCAATGACAACCGGATGCTACTGGTACTGGCTCTCCGACAACATCTCCAAGGAAGGAGCCGTTAATGACCTCCATGCCATGAAGCAGGCCGGAATAAACAGCGCTTTCATCGGTAACATCGGCGGACAAACCGCCTTAAACGGCAAAGTGAAGATTTTTTCCGAAGAATGGTGGGACGTAATACATACGGTACTGAAAACGGCCGGAGAATTAGATATCGAAATCGGGATGTTCAACTCGCCCGGCTGGAGTCAGTCAGGAGGCCCCTGGATTAAACCCGAACAGTCCATGCGCTACTTGGTCGCATCCGAAACACGGATATCCGGCACAGGAAAAGCGGGAGAAACGACTACCATAAAGTTACCTCTCCCTTCCGCCGCATCCGGAATGGCTGACTGGTCGGATCATTTCGAAAACAATGAGAATGTGCCGGCAAAAGATTTTCAGGACGTCAGCGTAATAGCATTCCCAATACCTGAGGATTACGGACTGAATCTGTTTGAATTTCCGGGCAAGCATATAGAAACTTCTCCCAACATAATCGAACCGAGATCAAAGCCTGAGGTTAAGGTAAGGAATCGCCCCGAAGTGTCGGACTCGTCTAACATTGCGTTAAAATACATACTGCCGACAGGCGAATCGTCCATCTCACTGAAATTACCGGAAACAAAAACCGCCCGAAGCCTTATAATATATCCCGCCGGACTGCTCCTTCCGGATGCAAGACTTGAGGCAAAAATTGATGGCGAATTTCAGACCGTTAAAGCTTTTACCATCAACCGCAGACTGCCGGTGCTGTACGTCGGGCATGTACCGTTTGCTCCCTCTGTGGTATCTTTTCCCGAAACGGAGTCGGATGAATTTCGAATAGTTTTCAACAATAAAAGCACACATAACAACGGCGCGGGAAAATTGATTCTGTCTCCTACTCCCTACTTAGAAGACTATCCCGAAAGAACGTTAGCGAAACTTTACCAGGGCGATTCCCCCGACTGGGACTATTATCACTTTCCGGAACAACCATCAACCGACCTTCAGGGACTTGTTCCGTCGGCGAATCATGTTATAGACCTTACCGACCGCACTTCCAACGGCATTCTTAAATGGGAGGTACCCGAGGGAGAGTGGCTGATTCTCCGGACAGGCATGGTACCTACATACATAAAAAACTCTCCGGCTACGCCTGAGGGCACGGGTTTGGAGATGGACAAATTAAGTAAGACGTCTATCAAACATCATTTCGATTCGTTTATCGGGGAGATAATGCGTAGGGTTCCGGCTAAAGACCGCAAGACATTCAGAGTAATGGTAGAAGACAGTTGGGAGAAGGCAGGGCAAAACTTTACCGACAATTTCATAGAGATTTTCCGTTCACGCTATCAGTACGATGCGACGCCGTATTTACCTGTATTGACGGGTCATATTGTAGGCAATGCCGATGTTTCGTCGCGTTTCCTCTGGGACGTCCGTCGTCTTGCAGCCGAATTGACGGCCAGTGAGAACGTAAAAGGATTAACGGAGATAGCCAATAAACATGGATTGAAGTCCTGGTTAGAAAACTATGGAGACTGGGGTTTCCCCGGTGAGGCCTTACTTTACGGTAAATATGCCGACATGGTAGGCGGGGAATTCTGGGAGGATAATAAGAAGCCGTATATTCAGATAGCCTCTTCCTGTGCCCATATTTACAACAAACCGGCGGTTTATGCGGAGGCATTCACCAACGGCAGAGATAATTACCGTCATGACCCGCAGACTTTAAAACGCTTTGCCGATGAGGCTTTTGCAGAAGGCATGACGCGTTGCGTACTGCATGTGTACGTACATCAGGCATATGAGGAAATGTTTCCCGGCATAGATGCGTGGTTCGGAGTGGAGTTTAATCGCAAGAACACATGGTTTGACAAATTGAAGGTTTTTACCGAATACTTAAAACGTTGCGGGCTGATGCTTGAACAGGGGCAAAATGTCGCCGATATCGCATGTTTTATCGGTGAGGACGTACCGGTGAACAGCGGACCGTTTGAGATGAAAAACAAAGAGGGGAAATCAATTCCCGAGTTACCGGAGGGCTACCGTTATGATTATGTCAATTCAGACGTTATTTTGCACGGCATGAAAGTTAAGGACGGTTTTTTGACATTGCCTCACGGCTTGTCGTACCGTGTACTTTTGCTTCCCGACAGAAAAACAATGCGTCCGGAGGTATTGGAGAAGATTAGAGAATTTGCGGAGGCTGGAGCGATTATTGTAGGCAATCCTCCGGAGAGTTCACCGAGTTTAGAGGGTTATCCTGCTGCCGATGCGAAGGTAAAGGAACTGTCAGGTAGTATTTGGGGTCATCATCCTGGTGTTTTTCGGGACACGGATTTGGGGGAGATTTTTAGACGGTTTGACATTTTGCCTGATTTTCAGTCCGGTTGTGAGGATATACTTTTCACCCATCGTACGAGCAGGGATCGGGACATATATTTTCTTTCAAACCGGAGTGACGGTGTTTTACGTACGGACGCTCGCTTCAGGGTATCCGACGGAATCCCCGAATTATGGAATCCGGTCACCGGAGAAACGCGTGAGTTACCTATTTTCGAGCGCGTTGGCGGTATGACTTCTGTTCCTCTTCGGTTTGAGGGGCATGAAAGCATGTTTATCGTATTTGACAGGACACGACAACCATCTGTGGTATCGGACTCCACCGTAACGGACAATTTTCCCGTTTATGAGACTGTACTTGAAGTCACATCTCCATGGAGTGTGGCGTTTGATTCGGACAGTATTCATCGAGGTCCGTCGGGGCCGGTGGTACTGGAAGAATTAACGGACTGGTCCAAGAGTGATGAAGAGTCGATAAAATACTATTCAGGGCGTGCTGTTTACCGCACTGTTTTCGGGGGTATTTCCGATGTTTCCGGGGATTCGGACGTCTTTTTAGAGTTTGCGGGAGTGCGTTCTATGGCGGAAATAAAGGTTAACGGTCGTTATGCAGGGACAGTTTGGACGCCTCCGTATCGTGTATCTATCGGCGATTTTTTGCAAGAGGAGAACGTATTGGAGGTAGAGGTTGTTAATAATTGGGTAAACCGTCTTATGGGGGACAGTTTTTTACCTGAGGAGGAACGAGTTGTAGTGTCGCCGCACGTACGTTATCGTGCCGATTCACTATTACAGGAGTCGGGATTAATAGGGGGAGTAAGGATAGTGAGAGCTTTATATTCCGGCGACTAGAACTATGTCTGCATATTTTTTAACTTTGCAAGAAAATAAATCATAATGAAAAAACAAAACAAAAAGGAACTGCAAATTGCTGCGCTTGAGAACGGTACCGTTATCGACCATGTCCCCTCTGAGCAACTCTTCAAAGTGGTTTCACTTCTCGAGATTGAATGCCTCAATACGCCCGTGACAATCGGATACAATCTTGATAGCAGGAAGATGGGCAAAAAAGGAATCCTTAAAATCGCAGGAAAATTCTTTGAACAAAACGAAATAGACCGTATATCGCTTATTGCGCCTTCGGTCAAACTCAACATTATCCGCGATTACGAGGTTGTTGAAAAAAAACTCGCCCAACTTCCCGACTCCCTGCTCGGCATTGTCAAATGTAACAACCCAAAGTGTATAACGAACAACGAGCCTATGTGCACCCGCTTTGAGGTGATTGACAAAGAAAACGTGATTTTGAAATGTGAATATTGCGAACTGAAAACGAAGAAGGAGGACATTGTATTGTTATGAGGATGGAATCCGAAAAGAAATATCCATATTCAACCTTCCGAATGGTGAATGATTTTTTGCTGTTTTCAAAAAAAAACCGTACCTTTGCACCGCGTCTAACGCGAATAGCCCGGATGGCGGAATTGGTAGACGCGCTGGTCTCAAACACCAGTGGATTCATCTCCGTGCCGGTTCGACCCCGGCTCCGGGTACACGAAAAGCCTGATAATCGACTGATTATCAGACTTTTTCTTTGCAGGAAAGTGTACTAAATGTGTACTAATTGACGAAAACAAGAATAACGTGTACTTATTTGATTTTGGGCTACTCATTTTTATGCTTTATTAAGATAATCTTATCTGTTTCTTCGGTTTTTCCTCTTTTTTCTCCTTAAAAACTTATTCGTCATTATCTTTGCAGGATAAATAAGTATGCCAAATGATTGAAAAACAGTTCAAATTGCTTCAGGAACTCATTGACAGATGCATGAAACATGATTACGATGCAGTCAAAGAGGCGTTTTCTTTGAAAAAGGCTTATCTCAATGCCGAACAACGCGCAGACTATATCCGAAAAGAGATTTTCAGGATTACGGAAGAGCTTGTCGCGATAAGCCAAAAATCCCCAGCCCTTAAATCTTTTGTTTTTGATTGGCATACTCCTGACTTCGTTTGGGAGACTACGTTTTATGAAAACCTGACGATAAACGAGCGGAGAAAATATATTGCATTCCCATACGATAGTTTTGATGACAAGCTGTATTTTGAAAATCCGACTTCATATAATGAAACGCTTCCCTATTTCTCTGATATTGTAAAGCTACTTGTTTTCAGCAAATATTTGGAAGATTTACAGAACGCTGAAAAGGAATTATTACCACCGCCAGCAAAAGAAGAAGCAGTACCAGAACCACAAGAAGAGTCTACTCCCAAAAAGATACTCGGAAAAGACAATCCGTTTAGTTGTAAACTGGATGATACAGAAATGAGTCTTATGACTGATTGTGTGAATGAAGCACACATTTTTACAACCGAAATAACCCCTCAAATACTTAAAGAGTTCTTTTATTGCCGATTATCGGGAGCCTTAAAATCAAAAAACAACCGATTGCTTGCATATTTTATGATTGAATTAAATATGCGTAGATACATTACAAATGAATGGCAGTCTGTAATTTCAAACAACAAACTGATACTCGCTCCAATGAAAGAAAAATATCTAAATGCCAGCGACTTATCCACAGCTTGCGATAATATTAGATATATTTCTCCCAAGAATTCGGAAATCATTGACAAATACGTCAAACAACTGAAAAAAGGTTGAGCATAGGTTGATACCTCAAACAAGCCTCAATTAGTCCTGCTTTTCAAGCCATTACCTTTGCCCTCGTAATCGATTACAAGATAACGGAGGGTGCACACTCCATTTGTTCAATTACATAATTTTTTAACAATGAAAAGTATTGAAGAACGGGTTTCTGAACTCGAACAAATGGTTTTTATGGCGAAGAATGTTTTCAGTTTTAATGAAGCAAGCAAGTTTCTCAACCTGTCGAAAAGCTACTTGTACAAACTCACATCAGGAGGTTTAATTCCCCATTATAAACCGCAAGGTAAGATGTTGTATTTTGAAAAAGAACAACTGGAAGAATGGCTGCGTCAGAATCCTATTAAAACGCAGGCGCAAATTACAAGGGAAGCGCAGCAGTATGTCATGAGTAACAAACCCGGAAAGAAGTAAGTCATGACAGAAGAAGCAAAGAAACAAGAAATTGCCATTCTTTGGCAATCCTCTCGCCTGACTCTTACCGGCGAATATGTAACCGCTCCCGAAATACTTCGTGTACATGGCTCTCCCATTGGCACGTTGGGCAATTTCAGCGCGTCCATTGGCAAAGCTAAGAGTAAGAAAACATTCAATGTGTCGGCTATCGTAGCCGCCGCATTGAAGAACAGAATGGTTTTGCAATACGATGCTGAGTTACCTGATAATAAACAGAAAATCCTCTATGTGGACACCGAGCAAAGTCCTTACCATTGCCAAAAGGTCATGAGGCGCATTGTCCGCATGGCGGGATTATCGCTGAATGAAGAACCCAAGAATTTGGAATTTCTCTCATTGCGCAGACATACACCTGAAATCAGGATAGCCATTGTTGAAAAAGCCATTTATGAAACGGACGGTTTGGGATTGGTCATTATAGACGGCATTCGGGATATGGTATATGACATTAACAGCCCGAGCGAATCGACCAAAATTATCTCCAAGTTGATGCAATGGACAGATGAACGGCAAATCCATATCCATACCATTCTGCACCAAAACAAAGCCGATGAAAACGCTCGCGGACATATCGGAACGGAACTGAACAACAAAGCCGAAACGGTTTTGGAAGTCGCCAAAGATAAATTTGATAGCGACATAAGCACCGTTCAGGCTGTCCATATCCGGGCAATGGATTTTCAGCCGTTCGCATTCCGTATCAATGATGATGCCTTGCCCGAATTAGTCAGGGATTACGCATTTGATAAAAAGGAAAGCAAATCCCAACACTTCAATTATTCCGAATTAAAGGAAGAACAGCACAGGCAGGCATTGGAAGCGACATTTTCCGAAAGGGAATCATACGGCTACAATGACCTGACAGATGCTCTTCGGCGAGGATATGCAACAATCGGGTGCGTATATGGCGAAAATAAAATTGGGAAATTGAAGAAATTTCTGGAAAACAAACGGATGATAGTAAAAGATACCGCGCGGAAATACAGCTTCAATCCCCAATTCAACTACTAAAATGCTTTACTATACTTCAGGCGCATAGATAATAGGGTAAGGTAAAGCTTCCGACAGAAAGGGGAGCGAAAGCACTTTACTATACCCTGTTTTCTATATACACGCAATAAAGTAAAGTTCCTTTTCACGACATAAGACTATGCCCGTGAAAGAAAAAACAATCATTTTAAATCATACAACAATGGATTATACAACGATAAATAAATTTCCGATAAAGGATTACTTAGTACAAATGGGTATCCACCCAGCAAAAGACAAAGGTTATTACGGCATGTATCATTCTCCGTTCAGGGAAGATAAAGATGCGAGCCTGAAAGTGGATTACAATAAAAACCTATGGATAGATTTCGGAAGTAACGAAGGTGGAACGCTTATTGACCTTGTGATGCGAATGGAAAACTGTTCTAATGGCGAGGCTATGCGTTTGTTGGAACAAAAGCTGTCAGGAACGGTTTCTTTTTCTTTTCACGGGAATAATATCCCCAATGTAGAGAAGGAACAAAAATCAGGTATGCAAATAACCAAAGTAACAGAACTTACTACACCTGTTCTACTTGATTTCCTGAATAAGCGTAGCATAACCACCGAATTAGCCAAACGGTATTGCAAAGAAATTCACTATTCCGTAAATGAAAAACCGTACTATGCAATCGGTTTTCAGAATGATACAGGTGGCTGGGTATTACGAAATAGTTTGTTCAAGGGATGCACCTCTATGGATGCAACAACGTTATTCCGG
The DNA here is from genome assembly GCA_031259075.1 of Dysgonamonadaceae bacterium. Taxonomy (GTDB): domain Bacteria; phylum Bacteroidota; class Bacteroidia; order Bacteroidales; family Azobacteroidaceae; genus Azobacteroides. The sequence continues at coordinate 11,811 of JAIRLY010000206.1, forward strand.
AACGGCAACAATAAAGAAACCTGTTTATTATTCGAGGGTTTTGCCGACTTCATTTCCTATCTCGTTTTGAAAAAGGAAAACACACCGAAACACAATACGATTGTTTTAAATTCTGTCGTCAATCTACCGAAAGTCAAAAACGAACTTTCCGGCTACCGAATGATATACGCTTTCTTGGATAATGATGAAAGAGGAAGAGCGGCAGTTCAGGAACTACGAAAACTCTGCAAAGATGTTCGGGACATGTCGGAGCATTATGCAAAACACAAAGACCTGAACGATTATTTATGCAGCCGTTCCACCCCCAAACAAGTCGTGAAAAAGAAGCCGGGCAGAGGTCTAAAAATGTAATCTGCCGCAGCTCCCCCATTGGGCTTTTGAAAAAAGCCGTAGCTTATTAGGGCATTTTCTTCACGCTCTCGTTTCACTACCACTAAAAATGCCCCAATAAGCCAATGGGTTTCACCCCTCTGGACACCCCTTTGGCGGTTGTCCCAACCGCAGTCGCTTCGGCGACTATTTCAAAAATCAATTTCAATTTTAAAGTTAAAAGACATGGGATCTGTCGTATTACACATACAAAAGCCGAAAGGAAACGATGCGCGAACTTCGGCACATATCGAGCGGACAATTGACCCTGCCAACGCAGACTCGACCCGAACGCACCTGAATAAAAATCTGATTGAATACCCTGACGGAGTAGAAAACCGCACACAGGCTATTCAGCACCGCATTGAGAACGCCAAGATAAAACGCAAGATAAGCCACAATCAGGTAAGGGCGTTGCAAGTTATGCTGTCGGGAACGCACGAAGATATGAAACGCATTCAGGCAGCAGGCAAACTTGATGAATGGTGCGATGATAATATGGAGTGGCTGCAAGATACATTCGGGAAAGAAAATGTTGTGTCCGCCGTTCTCCACATGGATGAGAAAACGCCGCATATTCACGCTACGGTTGTTCCAATAGTACAGGGAGGGCGTCGTAAAGCCAAGACGGAAGAAAACAATGGCAAGAAAAAATACCGAAAGAAATCAGAAAATGTGGTTCGCCTTTGTGCCGATGATGTGATGACGCGTGATAATCTGAAGCACTTCCAAGATACGTATGCCGAAAAAATGCAGAAATACGGATTAAAGCGAGGAGTAAAAGGATCGGATGCAAAGCATATTTCCACTCAGCAATATTACCGTGATTTATATGTAAAAAACGAAGACCTGAAAGAAGATATTGAGATACTGCAAGAACGAAAAGAAGAAGTAAACGACAGGATCCGCGATCTGTACGACCGCAAGGACGAAGCACGGGAGAAGTTTCTTGATATGCACGAATACGTACAGAAGAAAGAAAAGGAATTAGATGCAATGGGAGCCCGGTTGCAACAACTCCGGCAGGATTATGAACCGTACAAAGCGCACGAAGACCTGAACGCCATAAATAAATATTTCCCCATGATGCCGGAACAGATGCGAATTGTAGGCTTATGTGAACAAATCGGACTGACGTTTGATTCTATTCGCTCGCTTTTATTTGGCAAAACCCTTTCGAGCAAATCGGCTAAGTTCTACTCTCCCGAACACAAACAGCATTTTGAGGCTAAAGACGTTCAACTCAAAATCGAGAAAGAACCCGACACTCCCGGCAAGCTCCGCCTTTCTCTCAACGGACAGAATATATTGGAGTGGTTTAAGCAG
>JAIRLY010000337.1 GCA_031259075.1 Dysgonamonadaceae bacterium
CATATTATTTTAAGCAAAACAACGTGGAAAGAACATGGGTCTTTTCTATGGAAAAAGATATTCGCCAATACATCAAAATTAAAGACAAAGTCTATCATACGAACAGGATAAAAAATGACCTGACGAGTTTTCCCGACCGTCTTTATATTTGTTCCTATATTTATGGGAATTATACGCATGAAGTTTGGCATGAGGATTATCTTGTTGATGTTATTTCATACAATTATTTTGCCGATAGCGACGTCGATAAAATTTTTGTTGAAGGTCTTGGGGAAGTAACGGATGAGGATATTATTATTGTGCTCATGAGATTGAAAAAATAAATGAAAAAGATACTGTTATTACTTTTGATTTTGACCGTATTTGCCTGCAAAGACAAAAAACTGACGGAAGCCCAACAGATTGTCGGCGAATGGGTGGGAAAGGAAATTCGTTTTCCTGATAATGTTCTGTGCGCTGTAATGGGAAAGGATACGACTCCGGATGCATGTCTCGCTTTAATGGATGCCGAATATAAAGTATTGCTGTATGTAGATTCGTCCGGATGTAGCAGCTGCCGGCTAAAATTATCACAGTGGAAAACATTGATGTCTGAATCCGACAGTTTGTTTCATGGAAATGTGAGTTTTCTGTTCTTTTTTCAGCCCAAAAGTAAAAAAGAATTAAGCATTTTATTTCGGAACGAGAAGTTCAAATATCCGGTATTTATAGACATGAAGAACGCGGTCAATCGTTTGAATCATTTTCCCGATAAACCCGGATATCAATGTTTTCTTCTTGACAAAAACAATAAAGTACAGATGATAGGAAATCCCTCAGCATCTCCGAAAATTTGGGCTTTATACAAGCAAGTCATTTCAGGACAAACGCAGGAAGAACACTCTGTTCCCGTAACAAACGTTTCCTCGTCATCAACCGAAATAAAACTCAATGATTTGCAGAAAAACAAAAAAAGCGTAGCAACATTCACGTTGAAAAATACCGGCAATCAGCCTTTATTGATTAGCGGCGTGAATGCTTCTTGCGGATGCACAAAGCCCGTTTGGGACAGGCAGCCGGTGGCGCCCGGAAAGGAAACAACCGTCACACTGGAAATACAGCCGGAAGACGCCGGCTTTTTCCACAAAACAGTTCAAGTGCACTGCAACACGGAAAAAGGAGTTATTACGCTTGTTCTGACCGGAGAAGTCAAGGAATAAGAAAATGAAATGAAGCGCGTTTCGGACATACTTGTAAGTATTCTTGTAATATTGGTTCTTTCAACAGTATTTAATGTGGACAGAGATTTGTTCAATGGAATAGTGTCGGGGAAATATTTCCGGTTTTATGCTTCAATGACGTTATTATCGGCGCTTGCCATTCCTGCGATTATCATAAAACGCAAAGAAAGGTTGAGTTTCAAGTTGCCCGATTTGCTGATACTCCTGTTTTGCGTCTTTGCCGTATTGATAACCATAAATCATACCGACAGACTGACAAACAAGTGTCTGTTACTGATATTTGCGACAGCGTTTTATTTCTATTTGAGGATATTTCTTGCAGGAAGAAGTAATCTGATATACAATCTATGCTGCCTGGCATTTGTTATTACCGGTTTGGTCGAAGCAGTCTGGGGATTGAGACAATTGTACGGATTCACGTCTTCACAGCATAATCTGTTTAAGATTACAGGTTCATTTTTCAATCCCGGACCATATTCGGGCTGGCTTGCAATGGTTTTCCCAGTAGCGCTGCTGTATACGATACCTGCGTTTACTCAAAAGTTTCCGAGAGCGAATATTCGGTTACACGAATTGTTTAGCGTTAAAAACTTTGTTTTCTTGAAAACCGCCTTACCTGATTGGGTAAAAATCGCAGTCGGGTTATTGACTGTTTTATGTATCATACTTGTGTTGCCTGCCGCTATGAGTCGTGCATCATGGCTTGCGGCTCTTGGTGGCAGCGCTTTTATCGGGATAATATACGGTTTGCGAAACAAAAGAGTTGCCGGCTATTTCAAAAAGCATAGAAAAAGAGTTTTCTCCCTGTTGTTTGTTGCGGTTGTAATGACAGTTATTGCACTGACCGGATTGTTTATGCTGAAAAAAGATTCGGCATCGGGACGCGCCTTTATATGGAAAATAGCTCTGCAAACTGTCAGGACGAATCCGTTTGGAGTCGGTCTCGGTAATTTTGGAGGCAGTTATGGAGATGTACAGGCGGCATATTTTGCATCCGGTGCGGGAAGTGAACGCGAAGAGTATGTTGCCGGAGGAGTGGAATACGCTTTTAACGAATACCTGCAAATATGTATCGAAACGGGAATTGCGCCGTTTCTGGTATTTCTTGCCTTTGTGATATGCGTATTGCATCTGGGGGTACGAAACAGGAATTACTTTCCGGCGGGTTCGTTAGTTGCGTTGCTGATATTTGCTTCGATGTCGTATCCGTTCAACGTTTTGCCCTTTGTGATTGCTTTTATATTTCTGTCGGTTCTTTGCATTGTTGATAATAATAGCGACGATGAAAAACCGGAAAGGAAACGGCTGTATCCGAAATTTGCAGTATGGGCTTTTCTTATTACGGTTCCTGTGTCTATTGCCTTGCTTTCATGTGGTCATTTTCAATTCTACAGGGAGTGTAGCCGTACACAAATGTTGCACAATATGAACATGCACAGGGAAGTTGCCGAAGAATATCTCAAACAGTATCCTTATTTGCAGGACGAAATACGATTCCTGTTCGAGTACGCTCAAAGCCTGTCGAAATCGGAACAGTACGCTCAAAGCAACGAGATACTGCAAAGTGCAATAAAAATCAGTTGCGACCCGATGCTCTACAACGTCATGGGAAAAAATTATCAGGCTCAGAAACA
>JAIRLY010000238.1 GCA_031259075.1 Dysgonamonadaceae bacterium
CGAAGGTTCCCGTCCGCAAAAGCGCGTATGCAAAGCGCCGGCAGAATATGCCAAACGCGCGGCGCATAGCCGAAAACAGCCTCGCGCTTTATTCGAAAGCCCGGTTTAATGCCCCGCCGGACCTGCGGTCCGCGCTTGCCGCGCGGAGGATCATTGGTTATCCGGGGACAGGCTCTGTATTGCCCGGCAGGAGCGTTGAACCATGAAAGCGGTTTTTATGGGTTTGGGGTATATCGGCCTTCCTGCCGCGGCGGTTGCCGCTGGTGCAGGAATTACTGTATTGGGGGTGGATGTTAATCCGGATGTGGTTGCCACGATCAATCGGGGAAAGATACACATCCTGGAACCTGCCTTGGATGCCTTGGTAAAACAGGCAGTGGAACAGGGGACTTTACGGGCTTCCCTGGAACCTGAAACAGGAGATGCGTTTTTTATCGTGGTTCCCATCCCTTTCAAGCAGAATCACCGGGCGGATATATCATTCGTGGAATCAGCCGCGCGCACGGTGATCCCGTTTTTGCGCGAGGGCAATCTTTTTGTGATAGAATCCGCCTCGCCGGTATTAACCACCGAGAAAATGACAGACCTCATCTTCAAACTGCGCCCGGAATTAAAAAACAAGATATATATCGCCTATTGTCCCGAGCGGGTACTGCCGGGAAATGTGTTATACGAACTGGAACATAACGACCGGGTGATCGGCGGCCTGAATCCCGAATCAGCCGACAAGCGGCGGCCTTTTACGCCCAATTGGTAAAAGGCACTCCGCGCAAAACAAACGCTCGCACCGCTGAGATGTGCAAGCTCACTGAAAACTCATCGCGGGACGCGCAGATCGCCTTTGCCAACGAACTGTCGATGATATGCGATAAAGCAGGGATAAACGTCCGGGATTTAGTCAAAGACCACCGGCATAGCCGGTTTTATGGAAGTATGTTCCGGTGTCAGACACGGCCGCATGTCTTTGAAAAACAAACATGAATAACATGAATAAAATAAGAAAAATATTATCACTCAACATTTTTCAATTCATTTATTATAATTTTTTTTGTAAGCGTATTGTTCGTGATAAAGGATGTTATATTATTCCAATAAGGGGAGCCGCTTTTGAGCTTCATAAAAGATCGAAATTGATTTTACATGCGAATGTGTTATTGAATATCAATAAATATACCCGTTCTCACGCGGAATGTTATCTTCGGTTACGAGATGGCGCGGAAATGATCGTAACTGGGAATGTAAATATGTATTATGGAGCAACCATCGAAGTACACGTCAATGGAAATTTAACCATAGGACAATGTCATATTAATACCGGCGCAGTAATTATTTGCGCATATAAGATGAAAATTGGTTCAGGCGTTTTAATTGCGCGGCTTGTCCACATTATGGATAGTGATACTCATCATGTTTTTGATGAAGATGGGAATAAAACAAATATACCAAAAGAAGTCATAATTGGCGATAATGTATGGCTTGGCGTAAAATCGACGATCTTGCGGGGGGTAACAATAGGTTGCGGAAGCATCGTATCCGCGAATTCTGTCGTACTAAACCGGGTGAAGGAACATGTATTGGTCGCGGGAATGCCCGCGAGGGTATTTTCTGAAGTAAAAGACTGGAGGCCTTAACGCCTGAAATGATTGATTCGATCAAAAAAGAAGATTGTACCGGGTGTAAAGTCTGTGGAGACACCTGCCCCGCCGGAGCAGTAAGCTTTCCGGTTGACAGCGAAGGATTTTGGTATCCCGCGGTAGACTATAGTAAATGTCACAAATGCGGCTTATGCATAAAAACATGTCCCAGTTTGAATAAATTACAGACGGTTAAAGATGATCCCAGGGTATACGCCGCTTGGAGTCTGGATATGACACGCAGGCGGGAAAGCACTTCCGGCGGCCTTTATTCGGAACTCGCTAAGGGCATCTTGAGAATAAATGGATATATCGCGGGCTGTGTTTTTACAGACGACTATAAAGAGGCGAAACATATTATTGGGAATACTGAACAAGATTTAGAAAAAATAATGCGTTCCAAGTATTTCCAGAGTGATACGGCGGGAATCTATCGAAACGTAAAAGAACTAGTCGAGAAAAAAGAAACTGTTTTGTTCTGCGGATCGCCTTGTCAGAACGCCGCCTTGTCCAAGTTTTTAGGAACGGATAGCGATAATGTAATACAATGTGATTTTATCTGTCATGGCATTAATTCGCCTAAAGCTTACCGGAGGCATATAGAAGAATTGGAACGTCGATTTAAATCGACAGTTCAATCTGTACATTTCAAGAACAAAAGGCGGGGCTGGAGGAGTTTAGGGATTTATATTAAGTTCAAAAATGGCAAGTATTATTTTGCTAATAGAAACAACAGTCCATGGACGAATGGATATATTGTAGGTAATTTATTTATGCGGCCTTCCTGTTATCGGTGTAAATATAAAAATATACCCAGGGTTAGTGATATATCCATAGCCGATTTTTGGGGGTTTAAGAAAAGAAGACAGGATATGTTTTATGGTATTTCCCTGGTGATGGTCAATTCACGAAAAGGAGCCGTGTTGTACAATGACATACAGTCGAGGATATACTCAGAGCCAAGTACCCTTGAACAGGCCATTTCCGGCAATTGGAATATTCTTAATTCCACGCCCTGTGATGAAAGAAGGAACGAATTTTTTCGGCGTATTGATACTGAAGACTTTAGTAAAATTGTTTGGGATTTAACGGGCCTAAGCCGTCCCCGGCGTTTAAAAAATGATATTCGTTTTAAATTAAAAATGTTGCTGGGGAGGGATAGTTGATATCGTGTTCACCAATCAAATTGAAAATAATGATATAGATACTCCCGATCTCGTGAGGATGGCACGGGTCTTTTTAAAGGAAAGGAAAAATGGCAAAATAGAACTTTCATCTCTGCCCAAGATACGCATAGCGGTTGTTGGTTCATACAGCACCCAGCATTTTACGCTGGTTTTAAAATATTTACTTTATCTAAAGGGATTTAATGGTGAAATATATGAAGGTGATTATAACAGCATAAATATTGAAATTTTGAATACCAATTCGGAATTATATAAATTTTCCCCAGAGTATGTATTAATTTTGCCCTATTATACGGATATAAAAATCTTTCCTCCTCTATTAGGAGATGAAGCCGCCATTAATCAGGCATTAGAGGAAAATTTAAATTATTTCATCCGTATGTGGGAGTATTTAAAGCTGATTCAGGGTATCCAAATATTGCAAACAAACATTGTGATTCCGAATTTTCGGCAGTTAGGTAACTTTGAAGGGAATGTGGCTTATTCGCGGGAAAATTTTCTGCGGCTGCTTAATTTAAATCTTGTTAAGATAAAGCCGGACAATGTTGTCATAATTGATCTCGAATATATCGCGTCAGATGCGGGCAAACGCAATTGGTTTGATTATACTAATTATTTTTTAAATAAGTCGGGATTTAATATTATTTTTATGGGGAGAGTGGTTCGTTACTTTGTTAATATGATTAGCATTGGCAAGGGTAAAATAAAAAAATGTTTAGTCCTTGATTTGGACAATACTTTATGGGGCGGGATCGTTGGGGATGAAGGTCCTCTGGGAATTCAAATCGATCCAAACGATGCCGTCGGCGAAGCTTTTCGTTTTTTCCAAAATTATTTATTGTCCTTAAAGGAATGCGGCGTTATTCTGGCGGTATGCAGCAAAAATGATGAGGATATTGCTAAAGCGCCATTTTTTGAGAACCAAAATATGATTTTAAAATATGACGATATATCTTGTTTTATCGCAAACTGGAATGATAAAGTTGAAAATATCCGCCGAATCGCGGACGAACTTAGTATTGGTATTGATAGTTTGGTTTTCTTTGATGATAATCCTGCCGAACGTTCGATTGTATCCAGGTTGTTACCGGAGGTATTAGTTGTTGACGTGCCGGAAGATACTGCTTTATATGTGCGGGCGTTAAGTAATACCAACGCCTTTGATCGGTTTGCGCTTACTCCTGAAGATCTATCAAGGGCGGCTACATATCGAAAAAACAATGAGCGTAAACACTTTAGAACTTCTTTTTCTGATTATAATGATTATTTGAAATCTTTGGAAATGGAAGCGAAAATAGGAATTGTTTCAAGCAAAGAACGGCGGCGTTTTGTACAGCTAATAAACAAAAGCAATCAATTTAATCTTAGGACAAAACGTTATACCGATTCTGCAATAGAAGAACTTGAAAGCAATGAAAAATACAAACTACTTTTTATTGAATTACGGGACTGTTTTGACAATTATGGCATTATTTCCTGTATAATACTTAAAATTGACGGGGACAGTTGTTTTATTGATACGTGGGTAATGAGCTGCCGGGTGCTTAAAAGACAGATTGAAGATTTAGCGTTAAGCCTTATTATAAAACAAGCCAAACAATATGGATGCCGATGTATTAAAGGCGAATATATTCCAACAGAAAAAAATAAAATGGTATCCCGTTTATTTGATGATTTTGGTTTTTCCCTTGATGAAGATGGAGAGTCAAAGAAGTATTCTTTTCTATTAACTGAAATTCGCGAAAATAATAATCTTTGTATTAAACAAATAATAGAGGTATAAATAATGACTGCCACATTTGAACGCTTGCAAAATGTCTTTAGAGAAGTTTTTGATAACGGGAACATGGTTATTTCAGAGGATATGACAGCCGGTGATGTTGAAGATTGGGATTCTTTAAGACACATGGATTTGATATCATCTGTTGAGCATGAATTTAATGTTAAATTTACTATGAAGGATATATTGGGATTAAAGAACGTGGGTGAATTTCTGGATACCTTGGAAAGGAAATTGCGTCATGGCTAATATACATGAATTCAAGCTGGCCGATCTTTTCATAGGTCAATCGATACCCCCCCCCCATGAGTAACACACGTGAAGTTGCTCAGTTATCCTTTATCATAACTAAGTCCATGCATGATAGCTTTGCGAAAATAACCGGCGATATTAGTCCAGTGCATTTATCTGCCGAATATGCGAAGGGGAAGGGATTTAAGGATGTTTTGGTATATGGGATGCTTACCGCGTCTTTTTATTCTACCTTGGTTGGGGTATTTTTACCGGGAAAATATGGCATCTTTCAAAAATGCGAGGCATCCTTTAATAAACCGGTATATATCGGCGATACTTTATCCGTAAGCGGAACAATTAGTGATATACACTATGCGTTGAAACGTATAACCATAAAAGCGGCGATCAGAAATCAGTATAAAGAAAAAGTGTCCTCCGCGACCTTAATTGTCGGGATAACGGAATAAAAAAGGGAAACATGATGACACATAAGAAGACTTATCTTATTATCGGCGCTTCATCGGATATTGGCATGGCGTTGATTAAAGATATGACCGAAAGTCTTAATGAAGAAATAATAATTATCGCCCATTTTCGAAAAAAGAATGACACGTTCCTTGAATTAGAAAAGAACATAAACAGTCATAAGAGCAGGGTTGATTTTCGGATCATTCAGGCCGATTTATCAAATTCTGATGCTATATATGAATTTATAGAAAACGTAAAAAAAGAAGAAGTTCTTATTACCCATATTATTCATTTGCCGGCCTCTCGATTTTCCTATGTGAGAATAAAAGAACTGGACTGGAAAAAAATTTCTGAGGACATGGAAATACATATTCATTCCTTGTTGGAAGTTCTTAAGGAATTTCTGCCGTCTATGGCAAAGATTAATTATGGAAAAGTTGTTGTTATGCTGACTTCTTACGTATATAATACCCCGCCTAAATTTATGACGAATTATCTCATCAGCAAATATGCCTTATTAGGACTTATGAAAGGCGCTGCGGTCGAATATGCGGCCAAGGGGATACATATCAATGGCATATCGCCTAATATGATAGAAACAAAATTTCTTGATACTATCGATAAAAGAGTTATAGAAATGAATAAGGAAAATAGTCTTATCAAAAGGACTATTCGCCTTGATGAAGTTATCGCGGGGATTGAATTTTTATTGTCCGATAAATCGGGGGCAATGTATGGGGTTAATCTTAATCTAAGCGGCGGGGAATGTATGCGGTAATAGGGCGTCTTCAACTGTTCTTAGTTTTTAAGCGAAATTTATTATGAAAAGGCAATAACACGTTTGGAATCCTCTTCTAATAAACGAATCATTAAGAACACCTTGTTTCTCTATGTTAGGATGTTGCTCATTATGGGTATAAGCCTATATACATCAAGGCTTATACTTGAAGCATTGGGAGTTGAAGATTTTGGTTTATATAATGTTGTCGGCGGGATAGTTGCGCTGTTTAGCATCATTAACGGAGCATTAAGTTCCGGATCATCACGGTTTATAACCTTCGAATTGGGACGCGGCGATCCAATTTTACTAAGAAAAACATTTAACGCTTCTTTTATGATACATATCTTGATTGCGTTGCTTGTCTTTGTTTTTGCCGAAACTTTGGGCCTTTGGTATGTAAATACGCTTTTGGTAGTTCCCCAAGGGCGATTGAGCGCGGCTAATTGGGTGTATCAGTTTTCCATTATTAGCAGTATGCTTAGCTTAACCCAAGTTCCATATAGTGCGGTGATTATTGCCCATGAAAAAATGAATGTTTATGCAGGCGTGAGTATTGCTGAGGCGATATATAAGCTCTTGTTGGTTTTCTTGTTACGACATATAAATATAATTGATAAATTAATTTGTTATGGCTTGTTAGTTTGCATAGGAAGCGTTTTAGTTCAACTGTACTATCGTTTTTATTGTACCCGTAATTTTGCTGAATGTAGATTGATGTTGGTATATGATAAAAAAATATATAAGAATATGCTCTCATTTTCGCTATGGGATGTGATGGGGAGCTTTACGGTGCAAGGAAATTCACAAGGAATAAATATTTTAATAAATTATTTTTTTGGTGTTGCGGTAAACGCTGCTCGAGGAATAGCTTTCCAGGTCGAGACCGCTATAACAATGTTTTCTAATAATTTTATGACTGCGGTAAGGCCGCAAATTGTAAAATTATTTGCCGATGGAAAAACCGATAAAATGCTGTCCCTCGTGTTTGAGTCATCAAAATATTCATTTTTCCTTTTATATGTTGTTGCGTTGCCGCTTTTTCTTGAGGCGGATTATGTATTGGGAATATGGTTAAAGGAAGTTCC
>JAIRLY010000021.1 GCA_031259075.1 Dysgonamonadaceae bacterium
GGCGGAAGGATAGACCGTGAAGTGGCTGCCGGAAGCGGGAAAATGGATTTGTACGTCGAATATCATGATTACAGATGTATTATGGAAATAAAAGTTTTGCGTGACAGAAAAAGTTATGAACGCGTTCTTGCAGAAGGCTTGCGACAGATAAAACGCTATCAGGACAGGAAAGCGCCGGGTTCGCCACTCTACCTGCTCATCTTCGACCGCCGCAGCGAAAAGAAAAAAGCCCCGTGGGAGGAACGTATCAAATGGGATGAAAACATTGAAGGGGTTACGGTGGCGGGATTATAAACGAGGCGGAAAGATCCTTTTATTAAAGATCATTTCCATTACATAAAGATCCGAAATCAGGAATGATATTGAACATCTTTTCGGATATTTCGAATAAAAAAAAATACTTTTTTCCGTTTTTTTCTTTCTAAATAAAAAAAACATTTTATCTTTGCACGGAAATAAAATTAACGATAAACGATGCGGATTTTAGAACATAATAAACCAACAGCACTTTTTAACATCCATGTATTTGGATGTTACGGAAATTTTATTAGAGAGAGAGAGAGAGAGAGAGAGAGAGAGAGAGAGAGAGAGAGAGAGAGAGAGAGAGAGAGAGAGAGAGACTCTATATATATACATTATGTACGCGCATTTGCACGCGCGTGGAAATCAACAAAAACAAGTCAATAAAATCATATTTTCCGATCGTTGTTTTTATAGAATTAAACGACGAAACAGGATTTTTTTATTCGCAAAAACGGATTCAAACAAATGTCACCGATGTGGATCTCCATCGTCGGTCGGACTGTGTCGTATCGTTACGGGAGGAGTATGCCCTGTGCAATCCTCCTTTTTTGTACGGGAAAGAACGCAATGCGCCGGGTCAACGGATGATTGCATCCGGTTGCACCGTCGCCTTTGCGCTGGCGTGCGTCCCGTCATCGCGAAGGCGAAATCTGAAGCAATCCGGACAGCATCACCGGTAATATTGCAAAACAATCTACCCATTCAAACGTCAAATGTCAGGATATGGAAACAAACGTAGCGAGTATAAGCAGGCCTTTCGAACGGTTGAAATTCAACGGTTCGAACGGTAAGAGTCAATCACTTTTAAAAACAAAGAAGTATGTTTAATAATAGCGGAACGAACCTTGCTGGTGTTCTTTTTGAATTTCTATTTTGGATTATAAGAACCATCTTTAATCTCTTGTGGTATATCCTTAAGGGGATCATGGGATTATTTTCATCTCTGTTAAAAAGCCGGAAGAGTTCATCAAGTTCAAAAACACTTATGGATGTCAAAGTGTGCATTGAACAAGCGTCTGTTACAAACAATGAAATACTTTCCTTATCCGAAAGGACATTAAGATTGATTCGAGCCGACGACATTCACAGAGATACGTTGGATGAACAATGTCGCTATTGCAAACATTTGAAATTCCAGTTGGATAGCGCCCTCAAAGACATTCAAGAAGATATGTCGAAGATAAATGATGAAAATTTTGTATTCAGAAAGGAAAAATACAGTCAGGTTCTTACATCTATAAGAGGAATAAAGTATCCTCTTGATAAAATTCGCCTTAAAGAGTTGTCTGAAAGATATTCGGGATGGAACAAATTTTTGACTGAGGTTTTAAACTTTGCCGGGGTAGAAAGCGTTAAAACAGGTTTGAATGAATGGGAATATACTAAAAATAATTATCGATTCAACCTTCGGCTGGACGATAAGACCAATATAATAAAAATTTCAGCCAAATCAGCAGACCCTGTTAAGCAGCTCCCTTCAGCGAAGCCAATAATCAAGTCTGAAAACGAAAATGCACTACTGAGTTTCGATGATGATAATGAACTTGTTATTCATTTGTCAAGAAAAGCAGGAGAATTAGACCATTATGATGTTTTCGAATATTTTTCAAGTGTGGATAAATGGCTGGAAAAAAAAGAGATTAACGACTATGCAGGAAAAAAGCAATTGACTGTTCGTGAGGCATTTGATCTTGAAGATAACGTGCCGTTATTGTTGAATAATTGTAAGAAAGTAGCCCCTCCGCCGGTTGATTATTTGCCTGACTGCGAAAAAATGCACGGCGGAAAACAACGATGGGCGCAATATAAGGATATTGAAAGGGTAGGAATGTTGCAAGACAAAGGATTTATCATAGGGAAAATGGGATATGGATCGTTGCTCTATACCGGAGAATACAGTAATCATATATTAACAATTGCATCATCAGGAAGCGGTAAGGGTGTCGGGGTTATTATACCTAATTTATTACGGCATAAAGGCTCTGCCGTAATATTAGATCCGAAAGGCGAAAACTTTTTAGTAACAGCTAACAAGAGATCAAAATTAGGAAATAAAGTATTCTATTATGATCCTTGGGAAATAATAGATGATTATTCCAAAGCAAACAAAGGAAGAGTTAGCTATAATGCCACAAAAGCGAAGATTAATCCTTTTGATTTACTAGCTGAAGATGAAATTGACATCATTGATACAGCTAAAAATCTTGCATCAAGCTTGATTGTTCGCGATAGTAGCAATGATTCCTTTTTTTACAATGAGGCGGAAACTTTTATCGCCCGATTGATTGTATATATATGTACTGCATATAAAAAAGGGCACAATAAGCGGAATTTGTTAGAACTAAGGCGGTTGCTTATGATTGATAAATCAAATCTGTTCAAAGAAGTATTATCTTACTGCAAAAGTAATCCCAATTATCACAATGTAGTATATGAACTGCTTCAATGGTTAGATACTAATATTCAAAGTGGAGTAAAAGCATTACAAACAATCTATACATTTGCTCAAATCGGCACAAGTTTTTTGATGAGTGAAAGAGTAAAGGAATCATTAAGTACTTCCAATATTGACATTTTATCATTGAAAACCAGTCCTACGTCATTATATTTGATACTCGACATGCAGAAATTACTTTTTACGCCAGATAACTATAAACCCCTTGTCCGATTAATCATAACTACATGTATGGTTGGTGCATCCGTTAAGTCACATCCGAAAGAAAAGTTACTGTTCATGTTAGATGAAATTGCTCAGTTAGGCAACTTACAGTACTTGCCGAATTTAATGTCCATATATAGAGGACAAGGTGTAGTGGTTTGGACTATTTGGCAAAATATCGCTCAAATTCAGAAAAATTATCCTGACGAATGGCAGGCAATAATAGGCAATTGCGATGTTCAGCAATATTTTGGAGTAAATGATCAGGATACCGCAAAAATGGTATCCGAAACAGCAGGACAAACTACCATATACGAAGAATCATTTAACAGTTCTACAACGCACAATACAAGTCATACGGAAACGGAAACAAGAGGGGAGTCATATTCCCAAGGCACATCAGACAGTAAGGGCAGTAATTCGGGATACTCATATCAAGGATTCAATTACACCAGTTCCGGAGGAACTTCTACAAGCACAACGACAACGAGTAATTATACGGACAGTTACAATTTTTCCAGAGCCATTCAAATAGGATATTCCGAAACTTCAGGAAAAACGCTTGCGAAAAAAACAACCCCTTTAATTACTCCATTCGAAGTACGAACCGGAAAAGCCTATGGTGTTCAATTTGTCTTCTATTTAAGTAAATGCCCTTATCCTATTTTGAGCGGAAAAATCGAATATTTTGAAGATAAGGCGTTTTATGGAGAATTTGATGAAAACATAACATTAAAATAGTCAAACTTATGAAAACAGTAGATGAAATAAAGCAAGAACGCGATGCCGAACTGCAGGGAATGGAAGAGCGTTATAGAGCAAGACAGGAAGAAGTTGCAAAAGAAAAGGAAGCTGCAAAAGCTGAAGTTGAAGAAAAATATTCTAAAGGAGAAAATGCTGATAAGGACGTAGACCGATATAAAGATCTCCAGAGACAGGAAGATAAAAATTTCGATAATTACGTCGATGAGCGTAAACAAGTATGGGATGATCATCAGGAAGAGATAGATAAAACAGAAAAAGAAAATGATGAATACGAAAAATAATTTTATAATGATGGATAATAAAGAGGATTTGGAAAAATTGAGAGAGTACTATACAAAAGTATTGTCTGATGTGATTCAAGAGGGAAAGCAGTCAACATCCGCTTATATAGAAGATCTTGAAAAAAAGATTGAGAATATAAAACCGTCCCCGGAGGATGGAATGGAATTAGAAAAATAAATGTCATGGATTGTTATATTTGCAGAAAAGAGCTTACCGGAAAGTATTACATTGATTGGTGGAATCACAAAATTTGCGAATCTCATCTAAATAACGATGTAGTTTCTTGTTCGTCATGTAATGGATTTACGAAGAAAGATATTGTTCTTTCCGACGGACGGGTATTATGCCATGTATGCATGGATAATGCCATAAAACCGGGCGACTCCATTGAATTTATAAAATCCTCAGTAGTCAATACCTTGAATAAAGCAGGGTTTGACGATTTACGAACAGAAGATATTTCCATTGAGATTGTATCTGCCGAAAAGATGGCAGAAATTCGTAAGTCGTCTGTCAATATACAAAACAAAGGCTTAACATTATCCAATATGATCTCTTCATTTGGTCTTCTAAGCGGGAAAAATCAGAAATTCCGCCATACTGTTTATATGTTAACACATTTGACTAAAATAGAATTTGCAGGAGTGCTGGCCCACGAAACGCTTCATGCATGGCAAGTTCAAAATAATATCAAAATGTCGTCCAAATTAACGGAAGGATTGTGCAATATGGGGACTTACCTGATATATCAAACCATGCCAAGTTCGCTAACAAAGATCTACTTGAAGATTTTACACGAAAGTTCTGACCCGATATATGGCGATGGGTTCAGGGAAGTTTACGCACATTTTGAGGAATTGGGATGGCAAGACCTGATTCGAAAGATACGAGAGAATAAAACAATTTGAAAATATAATAGAAATAAGAATGGAAAATCAAGAAATCAATCCTGTTTCCCCGGAAACTAATGAAACCCCCAATTTTTCGATGGAGGAAAACGAAAATCAAGAAATTGAGCCGACAACGCAGCCAGTTCAGGAAGAACCTGTCAATGAACAAAAACAGGCGATTGAAGCGGAAGCGGTAACTGCCGAAACTGAGCCGACAACGCAGCCAGTTCAAGAAGAACCTGTCAATGAACAAAAGCAGGCGATTGAAGCGGAAGCGGTAACTGCCGAAACTGAGCCAACAACGCAGCCAGTTCAGGAAGAACCTGTCAATGAACAAAAACAGGCGATTGAAGCGGAAGCGGTAACTGCCGAAATTGAGCCGACAACGC
>JAIRLY010000023.1 GCA_031259075.1 Dysgonamonadaceae bacterium
ACGAATGATTTTCGTAAAACACTACATACTCATGTCTTTTATACGTAACCAAAACATTTGGTTATAAAAACAAGGCAAAGATAAAATCTTTTTTTTAATAATGATTATTTTTAGCAAAAAAAAAAGAAAAAAACAGATAGAGCGTTTACTTTTTCTTTTTGTCTTTCGCTTTAGTGCGGAGTCCGATCTGTTTATTGACCGGTTTGCATAGAGAGGTCTGTTCCGTCGACAGAGTGGGTGGAGGGCAATAATGAGGCAAAGCCACGATTTTATTTTACCTCGGTCACGTACCGCAGACACTGTCAACATTACCGTGCTGTTGGTATGGAGGAAATCCCTACAGGTGTACTTCACCTTTTTCCCATACCAACAACTGACGGCATAAATTAATTACTCCACCCGGTCGACGAAGTATGGGTAATGGTTCAAATTGGTCGAGAAAAAGCAACATTCGGTGCGGCAAAGTCGCGAATAACATCACTGCAAATTTTTACCTTTTCTGTTTGTACTTTTTAAAAAAAGTTCGTAAGTTTGCAACGTTAAAATCAAAAGAAATGACAGTAAAGACAAATCTCACTTTAGGTAAAACAGTAAATCTGGACAAAGAAGAAGGCCAAGAATACCGTATAGACAAAAATATTGCAAAAAGTATTGATATTCTTTGGCTTGACGATTTACATCTGAGCAACGAAACAAAAGGGATAATAAAAAACCTTATCTTTTATATATGTTTGCAAAGGCAAGAACAGAATAATTTATTTAATGAAGGAGTTATTGAGATTGCAAAGTTCGCCAAGGAAATGAACTATTCGGAAACTTTTTTGAGAATGAAAGAGGAGAATCCCTTTGAATTTCGCGGAAAATCACCGGAAGAAATCAAAAAACGCTACGAAGAAGAAAAAAATGACCCCGCAAAAAAGGTTTGGGACTCAAAGATTGAAAACGCAATGTTTATACTAAATAAACAACCGGTTCAACTAAGATCGGGAGCAGAAAGATGTGTTTATGATGATAACGAAAAAAAAGCAGTAAGAACTTCGATACTTGAATCATATATTTTAATCAAAAAAACTGAATTAACAACTGTAAAATCAAAAAAAGGTTTACCTACTATTGTAATCAGGTATAATGCAGA
Organism: Dysgonamonadaceae bacterium; assembly: GCA_031259075.1. GTDB lineage: Bacteria > Bacteroidota > Bacteroidia > Bacteroidales > Azobacteroidaceae > Azobacteroides. The sequence continues at coordinate 1,136 of JAIRLY010000023.1, forward strand.
CGATATTTTTCTTGCAAATATGTCATTATTATACAATAAATTCAATAAACATTCTGTTCTTCTTTTGAGAAGAAACAATCTTGATGATTTATATATCATATTAAAAAGTTTTAAAGATGAACTCAGAAACAATAAAAATGAAGGTAAAACATTAGATAGAAGCCGAAATTTTAATTACTTGTGTCAAATTGCACATATAAGTTCAACAAAAAAAGATGGGACTCCTCTTGATAAAAGAAAAATTAAAGATAAATTAAATAAAGCATTAAAGGAGATAAACGCTACAACAGATTTAAAGTTTACAGTCAAATGGGAAAAACAGAATAATACTTCAACATATCGATATCTACCTTATTTCTATTTTGATGAAGTCGAAACGTTAATACCAGGGATAAGAATGTCTTTTGAGAGAAAAGCTGAAAAACGAAAAATATTTAAAGAAAATCTCTTACATCAACTCCTACCTATTTTTGAAAAATACAATAAAGAAAAAAATGAAGATTTATTGTTGAAGTGGTTGAAAAACAATCAAAACGAGAAGGAAAAAGATCTTGCGTTTCGCAATGCACAATATGCTTCTTTTGGTAAGATCCCCGCATTTATTGACAGTATGGTAACAAAGTGGCTTGCATCTTTGCCTAGTTTAAAGTCCCTTGATAACATTACAGACACATGGGAAATGGAAAATAACAGATTTGGGACAAAATAAATAAAAGTCTGATTCATAGTGTTTTTAAATCGTAATAATTCCCACTATAACGCTTCTAATTTGGGACAAAATAGATAGAATCCTGATTCATAATATTTTCAATTCGTAATAATATCCTTTATAACGCTTCTAATTTGGGACAAAATAAATAGAAGCCTGATTCATAATGTTTTCGATTCGTAATAATATCCTTTATAACGCTTCTAATTTGGGACAAAATAAATAGAATCCTGATTCATAATATTTTCGATTCGTAATAATATCCTTTATAACGCTTCTAATTTGGGACAAAATAAATAAAAAAACCGCCGCTAACCGCCCCCGCCCAATTAAGGTGAGCCACGCCGCCGCAGGCGGGAAAGACCGTCGCATACGCTCGTCCTTCCCGCTTGTGGCGACTGACGGCACGAATTAATTGCCCCGCCTGGCGGTTAGCGGCCCCGCCCGTAACGCATGGATGTCTTTCGGTTCCGGCAACATCGAAAGCAATAGCTTGCAAAAATGACGCATAATTCCTTCGGCCATTGAGCTGCCGGCAACATAAAATGACGTCTAATTTCGGCAGACGTCTGTTGCCAGGAACATAAAAATGACGCCTTCGAAACAATAAGCCCCGACGGAGCGGGGACAGTGGTTGTGCTTTGCACGGATTCAATGCCGGTGCGCTAAAGCAGCAGCCCTAAAGGGTACGCTTCGCCTGCTCCCCCAGCGCACCGGCTAAAACGGTTGCCTTCGGCGATGGTGCCTTAGAGTCGGGAAGGTAGTCATAAGTGGTATGCTCCGCACGCTCCGCTCCCCTTATGACTACCACCCCGACCCATCGGCATAAGGCCTCCGACGGAGCGGAGGACAGCGGTTGCGGCAAAGCCGCGGATTTTCTACCCCTCCCGGGAGAGCGGTGCGGCACAGCCGCATTTTTTTTTGCCGCAGACATGGTTACGGGAGAACAACCCACGACATGCATCCCATCGAGTAGCAACGTGGCATGGAAGAAACGTTCACTTTCCAAGAAACCGTAACGCCTCGTTCAGTTGCTTGCCCGCTTCCCGATACTTGATTAATTTTCGCGAAACGTCTGCTAACTCCTTCTCGAGCCCGGCGGCGCGTTCCTCGCTTCTTTGATAATTACGGACAGCGGTCATAATAGCGCCGCTTGCCGTCGCGCTGTGGGTATATGCTTTCAGGCGCTCCACGTATCCGGTTTCTTCGTCTGTCAAGCGCAAAGTATATCGTTTCTCGCTCATCTAATATATATCTTCAAGATTTGACCTAATTCCTAAGTTTTTCATTTTTTGACAAAATTATAAATTATTTATTAAAATTCACTCAATTTTCGTACTATATATGATATATACTTTGTTATATTATTAATATTATTTATTTTTGCATAAAAAAATTAGGAGAGCCCAAAAAGGGGTGAACCTCACCCCGCTAACCGCCCCCGCCCAATTAAGGTGAGCCGCGCCGCCGCAGGCGGGAAAGACCGTCGCATACGCTCCATCCTTCCTGCCTACAGCGACTGACGGCACAAATTATTAATTACCCCGCCCGGCAGTCATCGGCTTGCTAACACCCTCGAAACGGTCGAAAAACCCGACAGAACGAGAGTAGAGAGTAGGTTTATAACGCTTTTAATTTGGGACAATTAAATTTATAACGCTTTTAATTTGGGACAATTGAACTTATAACGCTTCTAATTTGGGACAATTGAACTTATAACGCTTCTAATTTGGGACAATTCGTTATAACGCTTCTAATTTAGGACAATTGAAATATTTTACAATACTGATTATCAATAATATAAATTTTCATAACGCTTTTAATTTGGGACGTATATAGTAAATATAGTAAATATAATAAATATAGAAACATAAAATGTGCTTTCAGCCTTAAAACAAAAATTAACTTATACTACTAACACCAAAAAAAACACATTACTTACGGGAAAATATTATTTTGTGAAAGCAAATAATCATAATGTCAAACGCATATTTAACGAGTTTAACATCATTTATTCATTATCATTATTTTTTAAGAGTTATTCATAACTTTATAAAGGAAACCTCTAAAAACCATTTATTTTCCCCTTCTTTTTTCAAGGACATTTTTTTTTGAAAATTTCGCGGCAAAGCTCCATCGTGCCATATTTGTTTGTAAACTCGTGTTGTTTTTATATTTCATTGATATACATATTGTCCAATAGAGAAAACGGTATTGTCCAATAGAGAAAACGGATGTCTTAACAGACAAATATTTGCAAATAGAAATATACCATTGGCGCGGCCAGCAGTACGGCGTCGAAGCGATCGAGAATGCCGCCGTGTCCGGGAAGAAAATG
>JAIRLY010000059.1 GCA_031259075.1 Dysgonamonadaceae bacterium
CAGAAGGTGGCCTTGATTTTTATTTCACGCGCTTGGAAAACACAAGTTTTTCATCTAATTTTGTGTAAGTTAAAAAAAAAATCATGGAAGAATCAAAACTGCTTCGAGTCAACTATCAAAAGTTATCGGGAGGAAATTTAGTAGCTGGAACACATGAAAACAAACCTTTGTTTTTACAATGTAACGAAATGCAACGGAAAGAATTAGAGGAATTATCCCCTTTTCTTCAATGTGGAAATGTATTGAATTTGTTGAATGTAAAAAAAACAGGAGAAAATACCTGTCAAGCGGAATTTATTATATATGAACCGGATTATTTGCTTGATATCAGTTCCTTGTCCGAATGTTTCCGTCCGTATGGCCGTCATCCGCTCAATTACACGTTGTCGCGGTTGCAATCCAAAACGATGACGCCGCCGTTGTTGTTAGGGAATACCGCCAATTTTTTCATCGACGAATTTGTCAATGCAGATGAAAGTAATCCGGTAGATTACAAAACGGCTTTGAAAAAATTATTTCAAATGTATGCTTTTGAATTTACAACTTGTGAAGATTTCCGGAATTTAAAAACAGAACAGGATTTTTTTGCGAATTGCCAAAAACATTTCAAACACATCGGCTATGCGGTTAGTCATTTTTTCCCGAAAGCCGGAATCGACAGGAAAAAAGTAGTTTTAGAACCGTCTTTCATTTCGAATGCCTTGGGATTGCAGGGCCGTTTAGATATAATGTTGTGTGATTATTCCGCATTTATCGAATTAAAATCAGGAAAAGCAGTAGAAGATTTCCGGATGGGAAACCAATTTATTAAATCGGCTGAAAATCATTATATTCAAATGACATTGTATTTAGCCGTTCTTGAATTTAATTTGAATCTGAAAGCAGATGATGTTCGTTCTTATTTATTATATTCCAAATATCCGGTTTTGAGCAGAGAGAGTCACTCGCGAAAGTCTTTACAAGCCGCTTTATCGTTAAGAAATCAAATCGTTGCGCAGGAATACGCTATCCAGAAAGCCAACGATTCAAGAGTCGGCGAAGCATTGCTGAAAAAAATAAATTCGGAAAACTTGAATACGGAACAACTTTCCGGCGATTTTTATACGATTTATTTGGCGCCTGCTATCGACCGGTTTCAAAAAACTTTTTCACAATTACAAGAATATGAAAAGAAGTATTTTATTCGACTTTATACGTTTATTCTGAAAGAATTGTGGATTTCCAAAGCAGGCGAACGGGAATACGAAGGAGTGAAGAAAGCGGCTGTCTTGTGGAATGTTTCTTTTGAAGACAAATTAACAGCCGGTGAAATCATGTACGATTTGAGGATTACCGACAATCAGGCGGCAACCGAAGCACATACCATACGCTTGGAAATACCGGAGTACAGGAATTTGTATATGCCCAATTTTCGTCCGGGAGACGCAGTGGTTTTGTACGAAAGAAATTCGACATCCGATACGGTAAACAACCGGCAAGTTTTCAGGGGCGCTATAGAATCGTTGTATGGAAATCAATTGATTATCCGAATCCGTTATTGCCAGAAAAATCCTTTTGTATGGAATGAAAAATCTTTTTATGCGATTGAACACGACTACATGGATTCGGTTTACACCGGAATGTTCCGCGCTTTGGTCGCATTTATAAATGCCAATCCCGACCGTAGAGATTTGTTGTTGAGTAAACGGATTAATAAAGATATTTTTCTTTTGATAGGTCCTCCGGGCAGCGGGAAAACTTCCATCGCGTTAAAAAAAATGGTAAAGGAAAATATTCAAAAGAGTCAGGCCAATATTCTACTTTTAGCATATACCAACCGGGCAGTAGATGAGATTTGTAAAACATTGACGGATCTGCACGAACCGTTATCGTTTATTCGCATTGGAAGTGAATTGAATTGTGCGCCGGAATACCGGATTTATTTGTTGGAAAAGCAGTTGCAACATTGCACAAATCGAAGAGAATTGGCCGGGATAATCGGTCGATGCCGGATTTTTGTCGGAACAGTAGCTTCGGTCTGGGGAAAACCGGAACTTTTTCAACTCAAACGCTTTGACTTGGCCGTTATTGATGAAGCGACTCAATTATTGGAGTCTCATTTACTGGGTATTTTTTGTGCAAAAACATCCTCAGGAGAAAATGCTATCGGGCGTTTTGTATTAATCGGCGATCATAAACAGTTGCCGGCAGTCGTTTTACAATCCAAAGATGAAAGTAAGGTTACTGATCCTCTTTTGAACGAAATCGGATTAACGGATTTGAGTAACTCTCTGTTTGAACGGTTTTATCGGAAGTATCGCCAAGAAGGTTACACCGATCTGTTTGATATGCTTTCCAAACAAGGCCGGATGCATCCGAGTATTTCAGCTTTCCCCTCCGAATATTTTTATGACGGACTTTTGGAGTCAGTCGGATTGCCTCATCAAATTGAAGAATGGCCGGATCGCCGCCGTTTGAATTTCTATCCGATAGAACCTTCGGAAAAAGAATATTCGGATAAAGCCAATATCAATGAGGCCAATCAAGTAGTGGCCATTTGCAAACAATTGTATCAAGAAGTTGTGAATAATAATGAAACATTTGATCCCCAAAGCATTGGAATTATTACTTCTTATCGAAATCAAATTGCATTGATCCGTAAACAATTGCAAGAAACGGGAATTACCGGCTTTTCCGACATTTTAGTCGATACGGTCGAACGGTTTCAAGGAAGTCAGCGGGATGTAATTATTTATTCTTTTTGTGTGAAAACCGACCGGCAATTGGCGGCTTTACCCAACCCAACGGAGGAAAACGGGAAGTTAATCGACCGAAAATTAAATGTAATGTTAACTCGAGCCAGAAAACAACTCCATATCATCGGGAACGAACCGCTTTTAATCAAAAATCCTTTGTATGCACAATTAATTAAATATATAACTCAACTTTCGTTTTGAAAATAAAAGATAATTTGTTTTTTATCTATTCTTATCCGTCTGTGTGCAAATTAAAAAAATTCATGTAAATTTGTTCCGGCTAATCAAAATTCATTACAATGTTGGATTATGTTAAAGGAGAAATTATCGAATTAACACCGGCTTCGGTCGTTATTGAAGTAGGAGGATTGGGGTATATTATTCATATTTCGGTAAATACTTACTCGGTTTTAAGCGAATTGAAAGAATGTAAATTGTTTGTTTACGAAGCTATTCGTGAAGATGCGCACCAACTTTTCGGCTTCTCGGATAAACGCGAGCGGGAACTTTTTCTGTTGCTCATCTCTGTGTCCGGAGTAGGCGCTAATACGGCAAGGATGGTTTTATCTTCTTTAGCTGTATACGAACTTGAAGGAATCATTTCCTCAGGGAATACCTCTGCTTTGAAAACCGTAAAAGGTATCGGCAGCAAAACCGCCGAACGAATCATTATTGATTTAAAGGATAAAATAAAACCGCGTGATTTCCCTGTTGAAAATACGGCTTCTCATCATATCGCTTCAGAGGCGGCAAAAGAAGCGATTGCTGCATTGGTAATGCTGGGATTTAATCAACCGGCTTCCCAAAAAGTGGTAAATAAAATTGTAAGAGAGAACCCCGCATTTGTTGTAGAACAAATCATAAAAAATGCGTTGAAAATACTTTGAAATAAATTTAAGTAAATCCGGACATCTTTTAATGAATCAAATGCAATAAATTCTATTTTTACCTCGTTATAAGTTTACTAAAATATTTAGGATATGGATATAGTTTTACATAAATCTTTTTCTGTAAGTGAAACCGAAACAGGAATAAAAAACACAGATATCATTTATCCTACACATCATTCTGTGGAAAAAGAGAATCGGTTATTTATCACTTGCGATGGAAACTCCAATAAATCGTTAACTGCAGGAAGAATTGTTTGTGAAGCTGTTAAAACCTATTTCTATTCTTTCTTGGATAGTGATAGAGATATTTCCGTCGATTTTATAGAAAAAGCCATCCGGATGGGAGAAATTTCTTTATCGGAATATCAAGAAAACAATCCGGCAACAAATGGTCTGTATACCGTTTTGTCGTTATTCTATCTGGCTGCCGATTGTATTTATTTGTGCCAAATCGGAGAAAACCGGATTTATCAAATAAGAGAAAATCAAATTATCTATAAATCCATAAACTCCTTTTCCACCCGAAAAATTCAAGGAACACATAAACCCGTAGAAATCAATGTAATTGTATTGAAAGATATTCAGCCTAACGATCAGTTCTTTATTTCCAATTGTAATTTATTAAATTCACAAGACGAAGAAATTATTTGTGATATTCTTATGATGTATGCCGCATCGGAAGAAAAACTCTCTCAAATAAAAATGTATTATTTGAATAAATATAAAAAACCTTTTTCCGCTCATTTAATTCCCATTCGGGACATAAGTAAAACAAAAACATTTAAACAAAGAATGCACTCGCTTCTTTATTCCTTTGTCTAAGGAGTTTTCAAACGGCTTTTAGGCTCATATCGAGGCTTTTTACCGAATGAGTCAATGCACCTGCGGAAATGTAATCCACTCCCGTTTCGGCATATTTCCGAATAGTTTCGTAAGTAATCCCTCCCGAAGATTCCAATTCGTATTTTTCACCGACCTGTTCTACCGCTTTCCGGGTATTCTCCACGTTAAAATTGTCCAACATAATCCGGTCTACTCCTCCTACTTTCAACACTTCGTTTAATTCGTCAAAATTGCGAACTTCGATTTCAATCGGCAGTTGTTTTCCCTTTCTCCATAAGTATTCTTTGGCGCTAATAATAGCATTTTCAATTCCTCCGGCAAAATCGACATGATTGTCTTTCAGCAAAATCATATCGAAAAGACCAATACGATGATTGATTCCGCCGCCTATCCTGACAGCTTCCTTTTCCATGATTCGCAGGCCCGGAGTTGTTTTACGCGTATCTAAAATCTGCGTTTTTGTCCCTTCCAGCTTTTTTACATATTTGCGGGTAGTAGTAGCAATCCCGCTCATCCGCTGCATAACATTCAGAACCAATCGTTCGGTCTGTAATAAAGATCGTATTTTCCCTTCTACGGTAAAGGCGATTTCTTTTGGTTTCACCTCCGATCCATCCCTAATGAACACTGTTATTTTCAGATTCGGATCGAATGTATGGAAAATTTGTTCGGCAATTGCAACCCCTGCCAATACGCCTTCTTCTTTGATTATCAATTGTACTTTGCCTTCAGTTGTAGCCGGAATTGTGGAAAGAGTGGTATGATCTCCATCTCCAATGTCTTCTTTAAAAGCCAATTGAATTAATTCGTTTATTAATTCCTGTTTCATATATTGCATTTATAACCCTAATTTTTTTTTCAAATCTTTCGATAAAACATCTTTATGAACTACAATACTTATCGTCTTATATTTTACAAAAGGAACAGAAGCATACCAGATTCCTTTGTAAGTGGAATCGGTTCCCCACGAATTTTTTACCAAATAATATTTCGTACCGTTTTGATCCTGAGCGACGCCATATATCAACATTCCATGATCATCGGTTGTTTCGTAGTTATCAAATTCTTCCTGTCGCATTTCCGGTGTAATATTCTTTTCAGGAACGGGTGACGATAAATTGCTTACCAAACCTTCCTTTTCTTTTTGAGAGAGTCCCAACCAATATGCCTGATCAGAACCAACTCCTTTCGGCGCTTTTACATCCGGAACTACCGCTATTCCTTTTCCGTTAAATCCCTCGTCGCTCACATCCGTCGCCCAAGCTACAGTATATCCTTTCTCTATTGCATCGTCGATAACTTGCATCAGTTCATCCAAAGGAAGGTTGTAAGAATAAGCCCATCTCCAATTGTCGGGAATTTCGACAGGGAAAAAAGTATAAAATGGATGATGTGTAAATGAAGTAAGCGATATATAATCGTCGGGATTGACGCCTAAAAATTGAGAGAAACTTTGAGGCGTGTATTGTTTTCCGTTATAAGTAAATGATTCGGGACATTTTCCCAGATAAGCGTCCGAAATACCGGTAAATCCATTATACCATGCTGTAGATAACTTTTTATTGGGATTTTTAATAATCACATCCATGTATGCTTTCAATAATTCGTCTAATTCGTTGTGTTTATGCAGTTCTTCTCCATAGTTTAATCCGGGTTGAACCTCTTCAGGGACAATCCCATATTGTTTGATGCAGTCCAAAACATCGGCAAAAGATCCACCACTTGAAAAGTTGGTTTTTCCATTCATCCGCACGTATTTCTTTGCTTTATCGCCATAATTTTTGTGAACGACAAACATTTCGGAAAAGTCATATTCTCCTTTTCCTTGCCGTAATAATTCGGCCTCAATCAGACCTAATCCTGAAAAGCTCCAGCATGTCCCCGAACTGGATTGATTTTTAACAGATGTAACAGGAATTTCCTTAATAGTCGTAAATTGATAAGATTGTTTGTTTTCTTCCTGTGTATAAGTGAGGAAAGAAAAACCGAAAGAAAACAAAAAAATTAAAAAATGTTTCATAAAAGAATCAATTTATAGATAAATATCCGGCAAATATACATGAAATTTTTCAATTCCACACAGACGGATAAAAATTAGGCTAAATCTTTTTTTGAGGCGCTATGAAAAATAATTCTTCTGCTCTTTACTTTCTCCGACAGCATTCTCGAAAGTCTTCCGTCCTCTTCGATGACGATTTTTGGGAACAGCAATTATCCGGTTCGAACTCAACCTCCTCAAAAATCGAATGAACCCGAAAAAATCTTTTCCGTTTCCGTACAGACGATTCTCGGGAAGTTAAAATCAATTAGGGTGACGCATTGGCGAAGTCAGGAAGATAGTTATTTAAAAGCAGGATTCATCAATAAATCTGTTATTTCCATTAAAGTTTCACCGTTTTTCTTCGTTATATCTTCAATCAGTTTCTGTCCTTTTATGACTTCCGAAAGTTTTAAGACTAATTCTTCATTGATTTCTGAGATTTCCGAATCGCAGGCTCTACTGCTATGGATTTTGGTGTAAAGAACGTTGTTTGTTTTTTCTACATTCAACTCTGTGGCAGACTGAATTTCTTTTTTGGAAAAACAAACAATTTTTATCAAAATAGAAATATCAATGTCGAGAAAATTAGCTATTTGTTCAAGCCTTTTCAAACGAATGTCCGGATTACTTAACATTCGATTTATCCCATTTTCGTGGATGTTGAGAAAATGAGCTAATTCCCGTTTTGACTTGTTTTTTTCTTTTAATAATTGTGTAATATTATTCTTTTGTATTTCAGACATATAACTTTTTTTGTGATATAATTAGTAAAAAATGTGTGATTTAATATTGTTGTTTACATAAAATGTAATATATTTGTAAAAAAATTGTTGAAACATAACATAAAATGCACTATAAATTTGCAATTATTTTGTAAACTTTAAGGGCAAATATAGATATTTTTATTCAATTAATAGCTAAAAAAATGTATTAATTTATGGACGAATTGGAATCAATAAAGAAAAGAAGGTTGACGGAATGTCAACAGGGAGACGTAAGAAAAGCATGTGAAAACGCCAAAGTTTCTTCTGTAATTTTTCAGTCGGCTATGAGGAAAAAGAAAGTCAACGATTTAACAGATAAAGAAATAAAAGTAATAATGGCTTTTAAATGTATCCTTGATGAACGGCTTGAGAAAAAAGAAGAATTGCGAAGAATACTCTGAATATTTTGTTTTAGTTAAATGTTTAAACTCTAACAAATTTGTATCAAAAATTAATAATGCAAACAGACATGTAATAAAATAATTGATTAAAAAAAAATTTCTCTAACTTTTTTTGTATAAACGATAAAAACAAACAAATTTCTTTAACCTTTTCGCTTCCTTTACCAACACAATGTTTTTCCTGATTGTCGTCGGCATTTTCAATTTTTACCGTCCAAATATTAATATTTTTGTCCAAAGCGTTTGCCAAATCTTTTGGAACAGTAATTTTTACTCCGTTTTCGCCGGCTGTCCATTGCAACGGTTTGTTGTAGCCGAGAATTGAAACGCTTGTGCCGGCTTTGGCGGCAATGGAATTGAAAGTTATCTCATTTGCCGGCAAATCTTTGATAAAAGCGTAAACCGTTTGCCCGTCTTTACTTTGGGTAAAACGAATATCGCCTTCTTTCCAAACTTGCCGGGCGCGGGTGTTGTAAATGCCTCAGGTTTCCGGCTATCAGCGTTTTAGGAATAAAGCGTATTTCCGAAAAACAGGAGAAATAATGCGACTTTCAGGATTTTAGTCATAACATATTACTTCACCGTCACTTCTATTATCGTATCAATTTCGTCTAATTTTTCGGGCAGCGTAAAATGTACGTTTCCGCTCTTTTTGTCTTTTTTCCAAACGAGTTTATCCGGTAAATTCAAAAATATAGCCGATTGAATGTTTGGAATTTGAACAGCTAACTCTTTGGTATTTTTGTCTAAAATATGCAGATAAACAACATCATTTTGCATTTTAAAAGTAGAAACGCCCCACGCCTGCGGTGTAACAATGCCTTGTTTTGTTCCGTAAATTGTTTGTCCGTAAAGTTTTAGCCAATCGCCAACGGTTTTCAGGCGGTCGACACATTCGGGTGGAATGACTCCGTTGGGCATCGGACCCACATTCATCAGCAGGTTTGCGCCCGTTCCGGCAGTGCGCACTAAGAGTTGAATGATTTCGGCGGACGATTTCCAGTCGCTGTCGGTAATGTACCAGCCCCACGATTGGTTCATGGTGGTGCAGGTTTCGAGCGGCAGGCGTGAAATTTCCTGTCCGCTTAGTCCCGATTCGTTTGTTCCGGGCACGTCGCGTTCAAAGACCTGATAGTCTTCGCCTTCGATGGGGGGGAGGTGGTGATTGTTGGCAATCAGGCAATTGGGTTGGAGTTTGTGAATCAACGAATAAATTTCGGCGTAATGCCAGTCGGTTTTTGTGTCGTGCGTGGATCGGTTTTCTTCGGCGGTTTGGTCCCAATGTCCATCGAACCAAATAATGCTTATTTCGCCGTAATTGGTTAGCAGTTCGGTGAGTTGCGCTTTCATAAAACGGATGTACGAATCCCAATTAATCAATGTACTGTCGCGTCCGGCGTTGTGTCCGGTTCGTCCGGTTGTCCATTGGTAATCTTCTCTGTTCCAGTCAAGCAGCGAGTAGTAAAAACCGAGTTTTATACCTTGTTTCCGACACTCGCCGGCAATTTGTTTCAAAATATCTTTACCGTAGGGTGTGTTGGTAATTTTCCATTCGCTTTGTTGTGTGTCCCATAAACTGAAGCCGTCGTGGTGGCGCGAAGTTACGACCATATACTTCATTCCGCCGTCTTTGGCGGTTTTTACCCATGTGGCGGCATCGAAGGCTTGCGGGTTAAAAATCTGTTGCAAAGGCGCATATTCGCTTTTTGTTATGGGCCGGGTGTCCATAATCCATTCGCCTGCGCCCAACACGGAATAAGGCCCAAAATGAACAAACATACCGAAGCGGGCGTCTTCAAACCACGCGGCGGCAGTTCTTTTTGTTTCCTGAGCTGTAATAGTAAATGCTAAAAAGCAAAATAAAAATAAAAGATTAATTTTTTTCATGTGTATTTTTTATTGTTTTACTGATTTCTTTTGTGAATGTAAAATTATATCATTATTTTTGAACCTGCAAATATTGTTTTTTTCTTTTTTGAATTATTTGAACTATGTCGGAAAATGTATAAATTTGTGGCACTATTAAAAATCGGACTTATTCTGAAAATATCTCATTTATGACTATGACGAACGAATACAATGATTTGGAAACTCGGTTTAAATATCTTATCTCGAACGATAAAGACAGGAAATTTGGTTTGTGGGTAAATACTGTGGGCTTTGAACGCATTCCGCCCGATTCGCCCTATCCGTTGAAATCCCATCCTTCGGGTTATTTTTTTAATACTCAAAAAGGACGTACTTTGCACGAGTACCAGTTGCTTTATATTACAAAAGGCAAAGGTATATTTGCTTCGGAAGACATGCCCGAAAAACAAGTCGGCAAAGGCTCGTTATTCATTCTTTTTCCCGGTCAGTGGCACACTTTCCATGCTTTGAAAGAAACCGGCTGGAACAATTATTACATTGGTTTTGAGGGAGCGGTGATTGATAATTTAGTAAAAGAAAGTTTTCTTTCCAAAGAAAAACCCTTACTCGAAGTGGGCCTGAATGAGGAATTGGTTTCCCTGTTTTCGCAGGCTTTGGAAGTCGCCAAAGCCGATAAAATGTCGTCACAACAGCATTTAGCGGGCATTGTCTTGCTTTTGATTGGAACTATATTGTCTATTACAAAAAACAAAGATAACAATGTGAACCAAAAAATTGAGCAGGCAAAAATCATTATGACCGAAAATGTTTTGAAAAGCATTGACCCGAAAACATTGGCTACGAAATTGAATGTCAGTTATTCATGGTTTCGCAAAACATTTAAGGATTACACAGGTTTTGCTCCCGCTCAATACTTTCAAATCCTGAAACTCCAAAAAGCGAAACATTTATTGATAGAAAGTTCTTACAGCGTGAAAGAAATCTCTTTTATGCTTGGCTATGAATCCACAGAACACTTTAACTCTTTATTCAAAAAATACTTCGAACTGACCCCTTTGAAATACCGCCGTTCTACAGCGATACAAAAAAACAAACCTGCATGACAGCGTAATCACGTCCCGAATCAATCCCGCCGATAATTTCCGCTGTCAGCGCCTTGTTTTCCACAATTTCCACCGATGAGATCCGGTCTTTGCCGGTTCTTTGCAAGATTGCATTTTTATCAAATTACGCCACTTTTTTGTCAAAACAGATATTTGAAAGAAAAGCATTTTATCTACTTTTGCACTCTAAATATATTTATTTTAAACATTATTTATCATGAAAAAGATTACATCTTTAGTTTTTACGGCTTTGTGCCTGTGCCTTTTAGTTGGCACAGCGAAAGCTCAAACCACCGCCGATTGGAACGAAGGCGGCATTTGGTATAAAGTTATTGATACAGACAAAGTGGCTGTGTGCCAGAATCCCGTAGGACAGGATTACACAGGTACAATTACCGTTCCTGCTACTGTAACCCACGAAAATGTCACTTATGATGTTACCGCTGTTGGAAACCGCGCCTTTGCGTATCCTGAGGACGCTGCAAGTACGGTGGAATACGTTAATTTGCCCGGCACTATCGTTTCTTTCGGCAGTTGCGCTTTTCAGTACTGTAAAGATCTGAAAAAAATTGTAATCCCAAATTCGGTAACCGCTCTTTGGGACAATGATTTTGACGGCGCGGACGATGACGAAGGCGCCACTTTTATGGGTTGCACCGGTTTGGAAGAAATAACCATCGGCGCAAGCATTACAAATATGGCTGCCCCCAATGGCCTTTTCAACCCCGTCGGGCCGAATTTGAAAAAAGTTACCTGCTATGCAACTACTCCGCCTCCATTGGATTGGTCATCCTTTAATGGAGATATATCAAACGTTGCTCTTCTGGTACCCGCCGAATCGCTTAACGACTATCTTACAGATTACTGGTGGGACTTTGCATCGGCAGAACAGCATGAAGGAAGTTCCGGCGTTGGTATTTATCCTATCGGCGCCTGCCTGCCGCCACTGAAATTGAGCGCGACCTCAGAGGGCTTTGTTACATGGAAAGGCGACGACGGCGCGTACAACTTGATTATTTCCACAACTGAACTTAACGAAACCGACCTTGCCGCTTATCCTACAACGAATATTCTGCGTATTCTGGACACCGAATACGACCTCTCGCGAGAAATGGAAAATGAAAACGTAATGTATTACGTTTATCTACAAAGCGACTGCGGAGAGGGAATCACAAGTACATGGGTAAGCACTTCGTTCTACTACTACGTCGGAGATTTTTGCGAATATACCGTATCGGGCGCAGATATTTACTACACTGTTGATCCTGAAGATGCACATGAAGACCCAATGCCTTGGGGTTGGGATCTCTCTGTATATGTGGAATTTTGGCAAGCAGGCATCCGGATAGCAACAGTGGACGGCTCCGCGGCTTTTGGAGGTGCAACCGTATCGTTGATGACCGGAATTCCGGCTGTATTAGAATGGAAAGGCAATGGCCAGTATGGAGACCCATGCAGTCTTTTATTGACGAATGCCGCTGGTGAAACAATTCTATCTACAGAAGAATTGCTTGATAATGAGCCTGCAACATGGACAATTTCTATTGACAATGATTGCAATGCCGCAGTAGTTACAGGTATTGAAAAGCTCAATATAAATAACGCAAGCATAGCGCCCACCCTGAGCAAGGGATTTGTAACCGTGAACGCCGAAGCAGGCAGCATAGCAAAAGTAACGGATTTGACGGGACGCCTGCTGAAATCGGAAACAATTACCCGCGCAGATCAAAAGATAACGCTGAATTACGCAAACGGCATCTATCTGATTACATTGGAAAACGGCCATTCGCGATATGTGCAAAAAGTGATACTGAAAAAATAATTTGACGAAAGACTGTCGAATAAAAGAGCAAAGATAAGGGAACGAAAAGTTTGATAAGTCTTTGCTCTTTGCTCTTTACATAATTTCAATAATTGTATAGCAACTAATAGTACATGAAAAAACAAAAACATTTACGGAAAACCGCAGGAAGTAGCGGTACCCTAAAAAAATGGCTTCTCCTGTTTACCTTTTGTGCCTTGCCTTCGCTTATGAATGCTCTTCCCGCACAGCAACAAACAGGCAGAACCATTACCGGAACTGTGATGGACAAACAGGGCGAATCTGTAATCGGCGCAAGCGTTGTCGAAAAAGGAACTGTCAACGGTACAGCTACCGACATCGACGGAAATTTTTCCCTACAGGTAAAAGGCGGTGCTACGCTGGTTATTTCTTTTATCGGTTACGCCACGCAGGAAATCAAAGTGGAAGCCGCTTCCAATTATTCGATAATCATGGAAGAAGACGCCCAATTGCTGGAAGAAGTAGTGGTGGTGGCTTATGGGCAGCAGAAAAAAGTTTCCGTAACCGGCTCTATTTCAACCATTCAAATGCGGGAACTCAAACAAAGTCCTTCGGCCAACTTATCTGCCTCGCTGGCAGGACGTTTGCCCGGATTGGCGGCGATACAGACAACCGGCCGGCCCGGCGCCAACGCCGCCGTAACTTTGTATCTGCGTGGCGTGGCAACGATGAACGGGTCGCAACCGCTCATTATGATTGACGGCGTGCCGCGCGACGACGTTAACCTGCTCAGTACGCTCGATCCCAATGAAATTGCATCGGCAACGATTCTGAAAGATGCTTCGGCAACGGCTGTGTTCGGGGTAAAAGGCGCCAACGGCGCTATACTGATTACCACCCGGCGCGGACAAACCGGAAAGGCGGAACTCAGCGTTTCGGCCGATTACAGTTTGCAGCAATTTACCGTCATGCCGGATCATCTTCATTCCTACACTTATGCCGAACTGCAAAACGAGGCGGCGCGTAACACCCCAGGAAGCGATTTGCCGTTTACCGACTATATGATTGGGAAATACCGCGACGGTAGCGACCCGATTTTTTACCCCGACCGCGACCTGATTAAGGAATTTTACAGTACTGCCGCTCCGCAGTTGCGTTTAAACGCCAATATGAGCGGCGGAACGGAAGTCATGCGTTATTTTATAAACGTAGGCTACATCGGGCAAGGCAGTAATTTTAAGACCGTTTATAACAAAAAATACGATTTTGACCCCGCATTCAAAATGGACCGTTACAACTTTCGCGCTAATCTGGACTTCGATGCGGCAAAAAATCTGAAAATCGCTTTAAATCTTGCCTCTTATCTGCAAAAAGCCAATGCGCCTAACTTTAATAAAGTGGGTTTTGACAGCGTAGATGCTATGACCAACGAAGTACTTTCGTTTATTATGGGCGCCGACCCCACGCAACCCGGACCGCTTACCGTTGGCGGAACAACCACGCCCGACGGTACACCTGTACCTGCCGGCTTGCCTACGCTACAGATGCCAAGTCCGCGAAGCGCATGGGGCGTATTGAACGGATACGGTTACAGTTGGGAATCGCGGGCAACGCTTAACTCGTCGCTTTCGGTGGAGTGGAAATTGCCCTTTATTACCCAGGGATTGAGCGCAAAAGCATTGATTGCTTATGACTCCGAAGGCTATGAATCTTCCGATGGATCGCTGGTGGTGAATTACGTACAATACCAGATAGGACGCGAAGAAGGCGAAAAGTCGTATTACATTATGCCTAATGTGGACCGCTACGATCCGCTTGAACCGTACAAATCATCTGTGGGAAAATATTATGCCGATATGCAGTTTTCACTTAACTACGACCGGCTGTTCGGCAACCATGCCGTAACCGGCATGGTTTTGGCACAGCGCGAAACCCACGATGAACATGGCGGCGAGTTGCCTTATAATGTGCTTGGCCTGTTGGGGCGCTTTACCTACGGCTACGACAACCGTTACCTGGCGGAAATAAATATGGGCTACAACGGCTCCGAACAGTTTGCTCCCACCAACCGTTTCGGTTTCTTCCCCGCGTTCTCTACGGGGTGGGTGATTAGCAACGAATCGTTTCTTAAAGAAGATAACCTGCTCACCAACCTTAAATTGCGCGCTTCGTACGGTAAGGTAGGTAATGATAAATTGACTGAAATTGTTACTGATCGCTTCATTTATCTTGACAATATTCAATCGGCGGGCGGTGGATTGCCGTCTTTCGGCAGAAGCGGAGGCAGTTCAATTTCCTACATTCTGTATGGAAATCCCTATCTGCAATGGGAAGAAGCATGGAAACAAAATTACGGACTCGACTTTCAGTTGTGGGGCGCGCTCTCGCTCACAGCCGATGTGTTTTTTGAAGACCGTAGCGAAATCCTGATACAGCGCGAATCTGTTCCCGATGCTTTGGGTGTGCCGAGCAGTGTTTTTCCGCGAATGAATATGGGTAGAGTAAAAAATCGCGGCTTCGAAGTGGAACTTGCTTACCAAAAGATATTCAACAAAGATTGGTCGGTAAATACCCGCGCCAATTTCGGCTTCAACCGCAACAAAATAGTAGAAACCGATGAACCGCCGCTGGGCGAAGACTATTACTACCGTTACCGCAAGACGGGTTTTGCCATCGGGCAACCGTTCGGATATCTGATCGACTACAGCAACGGCAACGGTTATATCAATACGCAGGAAGAATTAGACAATCTGCCTGTCTATAATATCGGCGGCGAACCGCATTTGGGCGATTTTATCTACAAAGATATGAATAACAACGACGGGATAATCGATTCCAAAGACGAGGTTCCGCTCGGCTATTCAAATGTGCCTGAAATCAGCTACGGATGGTCGGCGTCAATGAATTGGAAAGATTTCGACTTTTCTTTCCTTTTGCAGGGCATAGCGCACGTTTCGATGGCTTACCCCGGCTTCCGCTGGAATGAGCCTGCTTTGCAGCACGCATGGACAAAAGAACGTTACGAAGCGGGCGAAGAAATCCGCTATCCGGCGCTTGCGCTCAACAATGTGGGGCCGAGCTATACTACCAATTCATTCTTTATACTCGACCGCTCGTTCCTGCGCCTGAAAACAGCCGAAATAGGCTACACGTTGCCGGCAAGCCGGACAAAAAAAATCGGCATTAGCCGTATGCGGGTGTATGTCAACGGGAATAACTTGCTGACTTTTACTCCGATAAAAGCGAAGTACTTTGATCCGGAACAGGATAGTCCGGAGAAATTTCCGCTCGCTAAAATGGTAAATTTTGGAATTAACCTTGTCTTTTAAAATGCAAAATGCAAAATGCAGAATGCAAAATGCAAAATGAGTTATGAAAGAGAATGTTATATTAAATAAGAGTTTTGAATTTGCCGTCCGGATTGTGAATTTGTACAAATATTTGACCACAGAGAAACAGGAATTTGTTATGTCCAAACAAATTTTACGCAGTGGAACGTCAATAGGTGCAAATGCGGAAGAAGCCGATTCAGGGCAAAGTAAGAAAGATTTTACCGCTAAAATGGATATTGTACTGAAAGAAGCAAAAGAAACACGTTATTGGCTTCGGCTACTTAACAAAACAGATTACATTGAGAATAAAATATATGAATCAATGCTTGCCGACTGCAACGAGATTATTGCTATCGTAACTGCTATAATTGTAACGGCAAGAAAGAATATTAAAAATAATACAATCAATGAAAAATAGAATATTATCACGAATCAAATCACGCACGCTGCATCCCGCATTTTGCATTTTGCATTTTGCATTTTGCATTTCCTATCTGGGTTGTACCGATGTGCTCAACATCGCGCCCGACGGAAGGCTGTCAATGGAAAACATTTATAAAGATCCCGAACTGGTAGAAGCAATGGTTGGCAGCATATATGGCGGCTTGCCCGGAAAGGGCTATCAGTATTCGTTCCATGTGCCGCTTTTCACCGCCATTTGCGACGACGGCTGGGATGCTAACGGCGAAATTGGAGGCTATGCTTCAACCGCTGTGTACAACGGGACGCAATCGTCTGAATATCACGCGGTTGCCAATGCTTGGAACGGGTGGTCGAAAAATTATTGGGCGAATTATTATACATCCATTCGCTTTTGTAATCAATTTTTGCAAAACACCGGTATAATGGCTTTCAGAACGGAAGAAGTAAAAAACCGCCTGATTGCCGAAGTACATATCTTGCGAGCCTATTACTATTTTGAATTAATGAAGTTCTTCGGCGACATACCTATTATAGAAAGAGAATTGCCTCTCGAATACGATTTTTCTGTTGTGCAAAGGGATTCGGTGTATAAAGTAGCCAAATTTATTGCCGCCGATTGCGACTTTGCGATCAATACCCCCGAATTGCCATGGCGCATTACCACAGGCAATGTGGTGCATATTAACGGATATGGATATGGCCCAGACGGCGAAGCAGGCCGCGTAACCAAAGCATTGGCTCATGCTATCAAAGCTACGACCATGCTTTTTGCGGCAAGTCCTTTGTATAATGACGGTGAAAATCATTGGGAAGAAGCTTATCTATTCAGTAAAACTGCTGTGGATGAATTAAGAAAAAACGGTTATAAGCTATACGATACATCTGCATCCAATTTTAACCCGGCGGTATTCGGAAATTGGGACGGCGCTGCTTTTCATCAATATCATTGTCAATTAGCCGATTACTCGGCAGCGCCCTACGATCAGGAAACCATCTATCAAACCATTTCCGCCGATTGGGTCGGCTCGCTGCTATGGCACGTAAATTATGTAGGCACGCAATATACAGGCAATCATAAAGTAGGTACGACACCCACGCAGGAACTTGTCGACGCCTTTGAAACCACAGACGGACAGCCCGTACTCAATTTGGCCAATCCGTACCTTGATGAAAGGCATCTTCAGCCGAACTACAATACGGCAAACACCCTGTACGACGTTGCCAATCCTTACAAAAACCGCGACCCGCGCCTTTATGCAACAGTGATGATGAACGGCGATACAATGATTTTCCAAAGTAAAATCTATAATATTGAAACTTTTGTGGCTGTTAATAACAAGGAAAACCCCAACAACAAAGAGGAAGAACCGTTTATGAACGACGGTTTGCTCTCCATCAATACCGATCCAAAAGATATTGGGCGCACCAAAACAGGCTATTTCCTACGGAAAATAATCACTCCCGGCATGTCGCAGAAAGGCAATCCGGGAACGCCGACCTATAAGCATTACCGCTTTGCGGAATTGTTGCTCGACTTGGCTGAAACGGCCAACGAAGCGGGACACATCGCCGAAGCGCTTGCCGCAATGAACGAAGTGCGGGAGCGAGTGGGTATGCCGCCTGTTCCCGCTATGGGAAAAGACGAATTGCGGCTGCGTATTCAAAATGAACGCCGCGTAGAATTTGCCTTTGAAGAACAACGGTATTTTGATTTGCGCCGCTGGAGCAATCCGACCGACGACTTGTCAAAAGTCTGCAAATACCTGACGGCTATGTGGATTTACCGCGACTGTAAAAATACAAAAGATCCGTCGGACGACACTTATACCTATGAACGCAAAAACGTGTGGGAGAAAGCGCGAGGCGGATGGGAAAACCGCGATTTACTTTTACCCATTCCGCTCTCGGAACAATCGAAACTGGAACCGATAACAGGAACGGACTGGCAAAATCCGGGATGGTGAATTTAGTTAAGAACTAAGAGTTAAGAACTTAAGAATTAAATATTATGCAAAAAATAAAATATTATATCGTTGTCATTTGTTGCTTGTTTGCTTGGGAGATGGTAAATGCACAAAATGACTCGTTGTTGCCCGAAGATGAAATCAATGTTTTGTATGTTCGGCTTTATGTCAAGGAATCGGACAACGCCGACTCATTGTTGATCGGAGACAAGCGGCCGACAAGCGGCCGCACTAATATGGGCTACTACTCCATGCCAAACGCCGCAATAACCGGCGCGGTAGAAACCGTGTCGGGCGCAACACTCGCAAAAACGCCCTCGGCTAACCTCAGTCATTCGTTTGCAGGGCGTTTCATCGGACTGACTACGATGGAAAGTTCAAGCGAACTTTCCAATGCTTCCATCAGCAAGTTTATTCGCGGAATTTCGACTGTCAACGGCACATTGCCGCTGGTAATTATCGACGGTATTGCTTGTCCTTCCTATAACTGGGACTACATTACCCCACAGGAAATAGAAAGCATTTCAGTCCTCAAAGACGGCGCGTCAACCGCTATTTACGGTATGCAGGGTGCAGGCGGTGCTATCATCATAACCACCAAACGCGGTTTTGAGGGAAAGGCAAAAATTGATGTATTCGTGGACAATGCCTTTCAACAAAACGTGCGCCACCCGGAGTTTATCAATTCGGCGCAATATGCCCAAATGCGCAATCAAGCATTTATTAACGACGGAATGAATCCGCCATTCAGCCAAAGCGACATTGAAGGCTTTCAACAGGGCAATAATCCTCTGTACCCGAATAACGACTGGTATTCGATGTCGGTACGGGACTGGACGACGATGCAGCGGGCAGGCCTTAGTGTTGCGGGCGGCAATGAGGGCGTCCGTTATTACACCAATTTGGGTTATATGCACCAGACGTCGCCCATGAAAATAAGCGACGATCCCAATCGGAAGTACGACCCCGCGCCGCAGGCGAACAGCATCAATTTCCGTTCCAATGTGGATATCCTGCTCAACAAATATTTAACAGGATACGTGGGTTTAAGCGGAAATATCAATCTGCAAAGAACTACGTACTACCCGGCTACAGTCGCTTACTCGGCTATTTTCGATCTGCCGCCTACCTTGTTCGGACCCTTGACGGGCGATTATGCCTTGCCTGACACTGATGTAACCAATCAGGTAACGTCAATCGACGACAGCAACACTACGCCCGTATATGGGATGTTAAACCGTTCGGGCTACCGGAATATACTTCAAACAACCATTGCGGCGCAGGCAGGAGTAACAATGGATATGAGTTTCCTTCTAAAGGGGCTGTCCGCTTCGGCTCTGTTGGCATATCAAACCTATACGTACAGCAATACGGCCACTACGCAAAATTTTGAACGCTACGCCGTTACTTCCAGATTCGGTGAAGAACCGACTTTTAGAAAACTTGGCGACGGTACGCAAAGCTACGATAATACGCCGCTGATTTATGGTAAATTTACGCAATTTTCGTACAACCTGAATCTGTTTGCCCACGCCGACTATAACCGGACATTCGGCGAACACAGCATTTCGGCAATGGCCTACTGGCTTTCGCTTACCGACGACAAAATAATACCCTACGCATCAATTGCCGTTCAAGGCTACACAACTATAGGTTCGGAAATTTTGCCTTACCGCCGGAACGATATGGGCGCATACCTGCTCTACGGCTTCCGCAATCGTTATTTCTTGAAAGGCGACCTGGGATATACGGGCAGCGACCAGTTTGCACGCGGTCATCGTTACGTGGCAACGCCAGCCGTTTCGGCTGCATGGATCGCCTCGGAAGAAGCATTTTTGAAAGACAACGCTTTCCTCACTTATCTGAAACTCCGGGCTTCGTATGGTATCAATGCCAACGACCAACTTGGCGATAACCGCTTTCTGTATCTCGACAAGTATGACGCCTACGGTAACGAAGCGCAAAAGGGAAATCCGGAAGTAACCGCCGAAAAAATCAGGAAAATGAACTTCGGCGTGGATTTCAGTTTATTCCGCGACCTTTCGTTCGGTTTCGATTATTACCGCGCCTATACCAATACAATGCTGATTGACGGCTCCATTCCGTTGCCAACCTATTCGGGTATTTTGGTTTATCCCAAACTGAACGCCGGCGAAATGGAAAACAGGGGCTTTGAGGCGTCGGTAATGTATCAAAAACAGCTCAATAAAGACCTTTTGCTCTTTGCCGGGACAGGAGTCGCTTATAATAAAAATAAGGTAATCAGCGTAATGGAAGTACCCTGGGACGAAACATACAAATACAGATACCGTACTGAAGGTTACAGCGTGCTGCAAAATTGGGGCTATCTGGTTGATTACAGCAACGGCAACGGATATATCAACACGCCGGAAGAATTGGCCGCTGCGCCCATATATGAAATTTCCGGTATGGGTTCGCCGCGTTTGGGCGATTTGCTGTATCAGGACATTAGCGGCGACGGAAGAATTGACAATAAAGACCTCGCACCGGTAGGAAACACGCTTATTCCGGAAATTTACTACAATGTAAATCTCGGCTTCAACTACAAACGGTTTGAGTTTAGCGCACTCTTGCAGGGTACTGCCCGCTCAAACGATATGTTGATCAGTGGAGTCGGAATAGACGAATCGTGGGAGCAGGGATACTTTTCCGATATGCACCTGAATGCATGGACGCCGGAAAGATATGCGGCAAACGAAAAAATCGAATTTCCCGCATTGTCAACCAATATTTCGACAAGCCATGCAGCAAACGATTTCTTTTTGGCTAGCACCGCTTACTTGCGTTTGCGGAATCTGGAAGTGGCATACACACTGCCCGAATCGCTATCCAAACAAGTTTCGGCAGGAAAAATCCGTGTCTATTTGAATGCCCAAAATCTGTTTACAATAGACTATATGCCCTCTAAGTACATCGACCCTGAAACAAATTCAATAGACAATATGCCCACAAACTACACTAACGTTATTAGAACATATTCAACGGGATTTCATCCCTACCGGGTGTTTAATGTGGGGGTAAGCGCTACGTTTTGAAAATGCAAAATGTAAAATATCTAAAGAGAATATCATATTGAAAACAAGAGTTAAGAAAAATATTAAAAATAATGCCATCAATGAAAATTAGAATATTATCACGAACATTTTGCATTTTGCATTTTGCATTTTGCATTATGTTCTCGGCTTGTACGGATTTGGATATGCCTTCCGACGGTAGCGTGGAACTGTCCGATGTCTTTGCGCAACACAACACAATAGACGGATATTACAGCCAACTGCTGGCCGAGATACCGCAAATAGGCATGACCTATTACAGCGGACAGTATTTAACGTTTCTCGCTTCGTTTTGCGACGAAGCCGAAGATGTGAACAACAGAAGCAGCGGCGCTACTTACAGATGGTATAACGGTGGAACTACCTCCACTTACAACCCGCTAAGCGATGGATTGGGCGGACTATACGGCAGTTACAATAATGCATGGAGGTATTATTATCCCGTTATCCGCCGGTGCAATACATTTTTACAGCAAATACCCGAAGCAACCGCCACCGATTTGAATGAAACGGAAGTAGAGGGTTGGGTAGCGCAAATCAGAGTTCTTCGCGCTTATTCCTATCTGCAATTAATGAAGCGCTACGGCGGAGTGCCTTTAATGGACACGCCCTACGAAACGGAACACGACTATTCGCAAGACCGTCGCGCCTCAATAGAGGAAATTGCCGATTTTATTATCGAACAGTGCGATTTGGCTTTAGCAGCGCCCGAACCTACTTTGCCCGATATTGGTTTTCGTTGGGACCTGAAAGACGACCAGCGGGGAAAAATTTCCCGCGCATTCGCCTATGCCGTAAAATCGCAGACCGCGCTGTTTGCCGCAAGTCCGCTGTTTTACGAAACAGGCAGCAAATATACTTGGGACAAGGCGACCGACATTACCAAAGAAGCGCTCGACCAATGCCTCGCACACGGATATGCACTCTACAAACGCTCGATGAACGACAACATGAACGCAAAGACGCTCAACGTTTACGGTTATTACTTTATTCAGCGTTCCGACCCCAGCCACGTACAGGACAAAGAAACCATTTTTGAATCCACTACGCTGAGATCAGCCGTGTGGCGGTATGCCTCATTACCGACCTGGACAGGCGGCGTAAGCGCAGGCTCCTGTCCTTCGCAGGAACTGGTCGATGCCTACGAAACCACCGACGGCCAGCCGGTACTGGATTTGAACAATCCCTACACGAACAGCGATCATTTGCGGCCGAACTACAATCCGGCAAATACCCTGTACGACCCGAACGACCCGTATGAAAACCGCGACCCGCGCTTCTACGCTTCAATTTACTACAACGGCGCTTTGCGTAAATGGACGCCGGGCGTTTCAAAAGATCTTACGCCTCAATTTTTGTCGAACAGTAAGTATTATAAATACTTGACACGGACAGCAAATGCAGACGGATCAGTGACTTTGGCTACGACAGACACGAATCCATATATCGAAACCGGAAATATCGGTGGAAGAATCGAAGGAAATACCGCATATCTCAGTTTTGAATACAAAAGCAATCAGACGGTCAATGATGCTTATTTTTACGCATTGGCGAATTCAAATAAATCGGAAGCGCTTACTATTCCGCAAGCCGGCGATTGGACGGAATTTAAATACGACCTGGATGATTTTCGTGAGAATTTCGATTTTGGCGAAAAATCGAACGACTACCTCGGTTTTATTCCTTCGGCAAGCACCGTCGGTTACAAAATTACAGTTCGTAATATGAAAATAACTATGAGTACGCCGCCTGTACCGATAGCATCGGTGGAAACATTTATCGACGGAAACAGCGCCATTTCGGACGATGTAACCAATCTGCGCCATACGCGCACGGGTTACTATCTGCGCAAATTCAACAGCGCGCAATCGGAAACCGGCGTTGAAGACGACGGTTATGTGAAAATGTTCCGTTTGGGCGAACTGTACCTCAACTTTGCCGAAGCAGCATACAACGCAAAAGGACCCGACGTTGCCGTCGATGGAATGTCGGCTCGTGATGCGGTAAATGCCGTCCGCGCCCGTGCAGAGATGCCTGAATTGCCCGCAGGAATGACTAAAGATGCGTTTGAAAAACGTTACCGCAACGAACGCCGCGTAGAACTGGCCTTCGAAGAACACCGTTTCTTCGACGTGCGTCGCTGGAAAATTTTGAATGAAACCGACGGCGGTGTTACCGGTATGCGCATTACCAAAAACGAAGACGACACATTCAACTACGAACGCGTGAAAATGGTAAACCGCGCCACGACCGCCGATAAATACCTGCTGTTCCCCATTCCGCAAACGGAAGTCGCTAAAATGTTGCAATACACCGGAACGGATTGGCAAAATCCGGGCTGGGAATAATTTATTTTTTTGAAGCTGCGAATGGACGAATTTTATTCGTCCATTCGCGGCAAATAAAGAATAGAAACATTTGAAAATATTTTGTATAGTTTGAGCCGCAAATTTATTTAGTATAAAAACAATTTTTATGGAAGCAATTGTAGTACAAGTAAACAATAAACAAGCATTTAAGTTTTTAGAAAATTTAGAAGAATTAAATGTTATAAAAGTGTTGCGGCACATTCCCTGTTCGCAGGTTAATGCAATAATAGAAAACAACAGCAGCACGAATCGAGACAAGCGTTTAACAGAAATCCAATCTGTCACAAAAAATATCAATATTGACTTAACAGGCTTTCATTTTAACCGCGATGATGCAAACAACTAGGATTGAAAAACAATTTGCATTAGATACTAATGTTCTTATTTATTTGGAAGGAAATGATCCTGTAAAACGTAAAATTGCAGAGTCATTATTATCGCTTGACCCCGTTATCCCGTCACAAATTATATCCGGGTTTATCAGTTTTATTGACTGTCCCCTTGTTCAGGCGAGGTTACTAAGATTAATTTAATCCGCGAATGTACGAATAAACACGAATAAAATTCGTCCATTCGCAGTTTCAAAAAGAATATAAATAAAATAAAAATATAAACACATGAAAAATAATAAATTAATACACAAAACGTTTTGCATTTTGCTTTTTGCATTTTGCTTTATACTTTCATTTCTCTCGTGTAAAGAAGATAAAGACGATGAGAAAGTGCGCGTAACCGGCGTAACCTTAGACAGAGAGGAATATGCACTCGCACCCGATTCTACGGTACAGCTTACCGCCACAGTAACGCCGGAAAATGCCGATTCTAAAGAAATAACGTGGCATTCGACAGAGGAAACCGTTGCTGCGGTGAACGAAACCGGACTTGTTACCGCCCTGACCGAAGGTACGGCATCCATTGTCGTTACAACAGTCGATGGCGAATTGACCGATACCTGCGCAATAACGGTCCTCCACATAGCCGTACCTGTAACCGGCGTATCGTTAGACAAAAATTCGTTAACACTCAAGCCCGATTCCACCGTACAGCTTACCGCCGCAGTAATGCCCGAAAATGCCGATGTTCAGGAAATAATATGGCATTCAATCGGCGAAACCATTGCTACTGTAAGCACAACCGGACTTGTTACCGCCATAGCAGAAGGTACAACATCCATTGTTGTTACAACAGTCGATGGCGGATTGACCGATACCTGCACAGTTACGGTTGAACACGTAGTCGTACCTGTAACCGGCGTGTCGTTAGACAAAGATTCATTGTGGCTGACGCCGAATTCCACAGAACAACTTACCGCCGCCGTAACGCCTGAAAATGCCGATTTTAAAGAAATAACATGGCGTTCAACTGAGGAAGCCGTAGCCACAGTAAGCTCAACCGGACTTGTTACCGCCCTGACCGAAGGAGAAACTTCCATTATCGTTACAACCGTCGGAGGCAATTTTGCAGATACCTGTACAGTAACGGTTTTTGTTGAAAACAAATACAAACTGATTGCCGATCTCAATCCCTCCATCTTCACTGTTTCTAAACTGAACGACCCGACGCCGCCCGACGGCGAATATTGGGAACACGGAAGTTCTTTCAAACTTTGGGAACACACGGAAGGTTACGGACACGGTGTTAAAATCACTATCGTAGGAGAATCTTTCAGCCGCGAGGATAACAAAAACGACGGCGTATATGAAAGATGGTGTAAAAAAATGGCTTCGAGATTACTGAACAATCACATTATTTGCAATTTCCGCAACTATATAGATATTTATGTCGCTGTGGCGGAATCGCCTGTAAGCGTCATTAATGAAACAACTCCCGGCTTTTTCGGCACAACAATTACCGCTGGAACTAATTTTGACAAGGCGAATGCGTTTACCGTAGAGGCAATCCCCGAATTGGCGGGCGTTCTCAACCGTTCCTATATTCTCATAGCCAATGGCATGATGGGCGGATATGCTAACTTCGGATGGCCGGCAGGCAACGGCGGAAGCGCATGGTGGAGTACGGCTATGGGACCCGAAAGCCGCGACGATATTAGTACCTATTGGATGATGCACGAATTTATAGGACACGGTTTTGCTGCACTTGCCGACGAATACCCCGACGCCACAGGCTCGTATGATTTCGCATGGCAAAGAAGCGGAATGGTTTGCAACGTTTCAAACACCAGCGACCCGGCCAAAGCGCCTTGGAAACGATTTATCGGACTTGAAGGTTACGATGAAGTAGGTGTATATCCGGTAGAGCCCGGAGTATGGAAACCGGAAGCATATTCCATTATGGTGAGTGACCAGCAAGGTTTTTATTACAATGCCCAGTCGCGCTGGCTCATCTATAAACACATTTACGATTGCTCGAAATTTCTCGACAATCAAAGCGGCAACAACACCCCTAAACCGAAAAAATACGAATCGGGCGAAGAAGCCGCGTTGTTCGAAGCATTTTTAGAATTTGACAAATTGTACAATATTAAATAGTTCATGAAATACTTATTTAGCATTTTGCATTTTACATGCTGCAAGGCAGAAGAAAATCCCGTCGAGTTCGATGAATTCGGCATACAAAACGAGAAACTCCGCCTCATTCAAGATACCGCCCGAGGCGGAGCTATCTCGTATATTTCGCTTGCCGGCAGCGAGCGGAATCTGGTCAACAATGCCGACGAAGGACGCTATATTCAGCAATCCTATTATGCCGGAAATTCGGTGGACAGGCAGGAGGAAGGGCAATCGCCCCATTGGTCGCCATGGACGTGGAATCCCATTCAATGCGGCGACTACGCCCGCAACCGCGCCCAAATACTCGAAACCCGCCAAACAGCCGACAGCACATACGTCAAGTGTATTCCCATGCAATGGGATATGGATGGGATGTACGCCGAAGCCGAAATGGAACAGTGGACTTCGCTCGACGGCAATGTGGTGAGCGTGCGGTGCCGCTTAACCTGCCGCCGCACCGACGACATTTACGGCGAAAACATTCCGAGGGATCAGGAAATTCCGGCGGTGTATCCGATTTCTGCGCTCAACAATCTTTATTCCTACTTTGGCGATGCACCTTTTACCGGCGCGGCGATTGTAAATACCGAAGTCATTCAGCTCGAAAGCGGCTTTTGGGGAAGGTACACGCCCGGCAACGGCAACTTTCCATCCGAAAAATGGATGGCTTTTGTGGATGACAACGGTTGGGGACTGGGCGTATATTCGCCGCAGGCAACCGAATTTCTGGCCGGCCGTTCCGGATATGCGGGAGGAGAATCTACATCGTTTTGGACGGGCTATATTGCGCCTTTGCGGGTAGAAGCATTGATGAAAAACTCCGTGACCGAATACAGTTATTATTTAGTTGTCGGAACTTTAGACGAAATCCGTGCGAAAATATATGAAATTCACCATTCGTTTCCCACTTCAAATACAACGGTAAACAAAGAAGAAAAAAACGATTTGAAAATTTACCCGAATCCGGCAAACGCACAAATACAAATTACCAATTGCGAATTACGAAAAGGAGATACAATTGAAATTTTTGATTTGGAAGGCAAATTGCAAAAATCAGTATCAATGAGCAATAATCAATCCGCTTTTGATCTCGACATTTCAAGCTTGCACCAAGGGATGTACTTCGTATCGGTAAATTCAGCCGAAAGAACAGCCGCAGCTTATTTCATCAAAGAATGAAACGAAGCATCAAGTCCACTTTATGTAATAAATAATCGTTATCTTTGCAATTAAATCACTTATACAATGAATCAGCAAATTCTCGAAGATATCCGCCAACTCAAACGCCAACTGATACCCAACGAACGTTTGATACTTTTCGGTTCTCAGGTGCGAGGCGATGCTAAACCCGATTCGGATTGGGATTTATTGTTAGTAGTAAATTCAGGATCAACAAGTCTTGACGACGAAATAAAATATTCTTATCCCTTTACAAAATTAGGATGGAAATATAATATTGATTTGAATGTTTTGTTATATTCCGAAAAAGATTGGGAGAAAAGGAATTTTACGCCTTTTTATAAAAATGTTTTAACAGAAGGAATAGAAATAGGTTAAAAGCTATGAAATTTACAGATGACGAAAAAAAAGCGCTCGTTTTGTTGCGATTGAATAATGCAAAGCAAACATTTGAAGACACAAAAATTATCGTAGATAATAAACTGTGGAATGTAGCCGCAAATCGTTTGTAAAGAAATATATACGAGGAATTAATAAAATTTTTATGTAATTTTGTGGGAGTATTTCGTTTTTATTATGATGACAAAACAACAACATATTGATTACTGGATAAATTCAATCGTTTCCAATTATCTACTCGTTATCCCGATTATATGAATAAAATATATAAGATATGTACGGAGGAATTTACTATACAGGAATTAGAAAAAGTAAAAAAGACAAGGATATGCTTACTCAAAATGCTGCAATCGAAATCGTAGAAAACTATGCCCGGGAAATAGAACAACTGGGCATTCATCTGTGTATTGTCATACTGTATGGCTCGTTTGCCAAAGGTAAACAACATGAATGGTCGGATATTGATGTAGCTTTGGTTGCCGATGAATTTACGGGACTGCCTTTCGATAGTGATATGTTATCATATATCAATATAAAAAAGCCATATATCCGTATCGAAGCAAAAACTTACTCTACCGAATATTTTCGTTCGGGCGATCCTTTTATTAATGAAATTAAAAAAGAAGGTATAACAATTCTCAATCGGACGGAATAATCGACAGAGGACATCCCCCCTTGCCGGTAACGATAAAAATAGAAACAAATAAAAATAAATACGATAAAAAAAATTTCCGTTAATATCAAGTACGGATACACAACAATAGATATTCGTTCACCCAAAGAAATATAAGAGATTATGGAACAGCCAAAAAAGACAGTTATCAAAGGTTTTAAAGCCGTAGAATATATGCGGCGGGAACGTGAGCGCATCGGACAGGAAACGCAAGGCATGAACTTCATTGAGTTGCAAAAGTATTTTGCCGACAGACGCAAGCAAGCTATCCCCCCTTGCCGGTAACGATAAAATATAGAAACAAATAAAAATAAAAATAAATACAATGAAAAACTTTAAATTTTCAATTATCCTGCTTTTTCTTGCAGGAATTATGGCCGTATCCTGTGGCGATCGGCAACAATCAGTCAGTTACAACGAACTGAAAACCAATTTCCAAACGCCGCCTGCCGACGTGCGCGTAGGCGTTTACTGGTATTGGATGAACGACAATATTTCTGTCGAAGGCATTCAAAAAGACTTGGAAGCGATGAAAGCCGCAGGCATTACCAAAGCCTTTATCGGCAACATTGGTGGAGAAACGCAGTTTCCACAAGGAAAAGTGAAAATTTTTACCGACCAGTGGTGGGAAGCAGTTCACGCCGCACTGAAAAAAGCCTCCGAATTGGATATTGAAATCGGTATGTTCAACTGTCCCGGTTGGTCGCAGAGCGGCGGGCCGTGGATTAAACCTTCGCAGGCAATGCGTTACATGGCTTTTGCCGATACGACTGTTGCCGGAAATCAACATTTTTCAGGAAAATTAATTCCCGCAGAAAAAGATTTTCAAGATGTGAAAGTCTTGGCGTTTCCGGTAAATAACGAGCCGGACGCTGTAACTCAAACCGGTTTCGTACCCGCTTATTCAAAAGCCGAAATCGCGATTTCGTTACCAAAACCCGAAAAAATACGCACGCTCGTAATTCTTCCCAACAGCTATTTCTTTGGCGAATGTGAATTGCAGGCAAAAACAGAAACCGGATATCAAACAATCAGGAAATTTGAAGTTGACCGCTCAAACGAAATGCTCAACGTTGGCTGGGATAAACTGGCAAAAGTGCAAATCACTTTTCCCGCCGTCGAAACGCAGGATTTCCGCCTCATCTTCGATAACCGGCGGCACACCGACGCCCATTTTTCGCTTACCCTTACCGCTGCGCAAAGCATTGAGCGCTATCCCGAAAAATCGTTGGCAAAAATGTTCCAAACGCCGCTTCCATACTGGGATTCCTATATGTGGGAAGAAGAAAGCGCAGACACGGCTCTTTCCGTCAATCCGGCAAACGTAATTGATATTTCGGACAAATTAGCCGTAGACGGCACAATCACTTGGGATATTCCCGAAGGCAATTGGGTAATTATGCGCACAGGAATGGCGCCCACAGGCATAATGAACTCACCCGCGCCGCCCGAAGGCAAGGGACTTGAAGTAGATAAAATGAACAAGGAATATGTAGCCTACCATTTCGACCGTTTTATAGGCGAAGCGTTGCGCCGTATTCCCGAAGCCGATCGTAAATCGCTGAAATATGTCATTCAAGACAGCTACGAAATGGGCGGACAAAATATGACCGACAGCATTCTCGAAGAATTTCAGAAACGCTACGGTTACGACCCCGCACCGTATTTGCCCGCTTTACAGGGCTTTCCAATCGGAAGTCCCGATCAATCAGACCGATTTCTGTGGGATTTGCGACGCCTGATTGCCGATAAAATTTCCTACGACTTTGTAGGCGGCTTTGCCGAAGTGAGCCACAAGCACGGTTTAAAAGTCTGGCTCGAAAACTACGGACACTGGGGCTTCCCCGGCGAATTTCTGCAATACGGCGGTCAATCGGACGGCATTGGCGGCGAATTTTGGGCTGCACAAGGCAACGACCGCTACGAGCCGCGCATTGCCGCCTCCTGCGGACACATTTACAACAAAAACGTAATTTCCGCCGAATCGTTTACAAGCGGCGGCGTTGGCTACAAAATAGCGCCCAAAGATTTGAAATTCCTGCTCGACTGGTCGATGGCAGAAGGAATTAACGAAACCTTACTGCATGTCTATATCCAACAAGCCTACGACAACGAATTTCCGGGTATTGATGCATGGTTCGGAACGGAATTTAACCGCTGCAACACTTGGTTTTCACAACTCGATTTGTTTACCGCTTACATCCGCCGATCGAACTATATGCTCCGTCAAGGCTTACATGTAGCCGATGCAGCCTATTTCATAGGCGAAGATGTTCCGAAAATGGTGGGAACCCGCCAGCCCGAAATCCCGCGCGGTTACGATTTCGACTATATCAACGCCGAAGTAATCGAACGTGATTTGCAAGTGAAAAACGGTTTGCTGACATTGCCTCACGGCACTTCGTACCGTGTTCTCGTATTACCGCCGCAAACCACCATGCGTCCCGCGCTTTTGAAAAAAATAGAAAAACTTGTGGCACAAGGCGCAGTAATTGTCGGCACACAAACGCCCGACCGTTCGCCGAGTTTGGAAAATTATCCCAATGCAGACGAAGAAGTGAAGAAAATCGCGAATAAAATGTGGGGAAACACAGGGACGGAAAACCTTTCGCCCGGCAAAAAAATCCAATACGGCAAAGGCTGGATTTTCCACAATACAAGCTTGGAAGAAGTTTTTGCAGAACTGAACCTGAAACCCGATTTCCTGACGGAAGGAGTACCCGACAGGGAAGTTTCCAACACGATCTTTGACAAAACAACGGTTAGTAAACTCCCGTCAGTTCTCTATAACCACCGCACCGACGGTGATCGCGAGATTTATTTCGTTGCCAATCAAACCGAAAACCCAATCGAAATCAACGCCGCATTTCGCGTGCAGGGCAAGCAACCCGAACTTTGGAACGCAACGGACGGCTCGGTACGTTTACTGCCCGGATTTTCGGAAAAAGACGGAATCACAACCGTTCCGCTGAAACTCGAAAATCTGGAAGGATATTTTGTTGTATTTAACACAAAATCGAAAAAAACCGACCTGTCGAATTTAGCTGCCAATTTTCCCGCACCGGTAAAAAACGCCGATATTTCTACCGGCTGGACGGTTGCATTTACGGAAGACAGCATTCGCCGCGGCCTTGAAAATGTTACATTCGCCGAATTAAAATCGTGGCCGGAAAACGAAAACCCGCAAATCAAATATTATTCGGGGACAGCCGTATATTCCAAAAAATTCGATTATCAAATTACCCCTAAATCCCCAGAAGGAGACAGTCAGGTTTTCGTCGAATTTGAAAACGTTGCAGATATGGCAAAAGTGAAAATCAACGGACAGTACGCAGGCGGCTGTTGGACTGCGCCTTACCGCGTAAATATCAGTGGATTGCTGAAAGAAGGCGAAAATACGATAGAAGTAGAAGTTGTCAATAAATGGGGCAACCGTTTGATTGGCGATTCCTTCCTGCCTTTCGAGCAGCGAAAAGTACGCTCATACTGTACGTACTGGTATCCCGACATGCCTTTGCAACCATCGGGACTGATTGGACAGGTACAAATAGTAGAATATCAAAATTTATGACTTCCATGAAACGCATAACACCCATTTCCAATTTTGCATTCTACATTTTGTATTTTACATTTTGCATTTTGCTCTTCGGTTGTTCTTCCGAAAAAAAAACACAAGAACTTTCATCCAATATTGCTTATCAGGACAATAAAGTACGCTTTACGGTCGTAACAGACGGAGTAATTCGCCTCGAATGGGCGCAGGACGGCGCATTTACCGATGCAAAATCCTTTGTAGCCGTAAACCGCGAATACCCGGAAGCCGAATACAAACTGAACGAAACGGATTCGCTTGTCGAAATTTCTACGGCCAAAATGACCCTAAAATACCGCAAAGGAAGTGGAAAATTTACGCCCGATAATTTGTCGATAATTTCTGCCGATGGCATTTTCCCTTTCACATGGAAACCGGGCGCAAAACAACAAGGCAATCTGAAAGGCACTTATCGCACCCTCGACGGCTACGACGGCAACGAATACGCCTACAAGGAATATCTTGAGCCGGGCGAAACCCCCGAAATGCCTATCGAAGACGGGCTTCTGGCAACGGATGGCTGGACATTGATTGACGATTCGCGGAATTTTCTTTTCGACAATTCGGAATGGGAATGGGTGGCAGAACGCCCCGATACCTTGGTGCAAGATTGGTATTTTCTGGGTTACGGACACGATTACAAAGCTGCCTTAAAAGACTTTACCATTTTTGCAGGCAAAGTTCCCCTGCCGCCGCGTTATGCCTTTGGTTACTGGTGGAGCCGCTATTGGGCTTATACCGACAACGAACTCCGCGAATTGGTACACCATTTTCAAACCTACGACATTCCGCTCGACGTAATGGTAATTGATATGGATTGGCATCACACTTACCCGGGAAAAGGCGGTTGGACCGGTTTTTCGTGGAATAAATGGCTTTTCCCGCAGCCCGAAAAATTGTTGAACTATCTGCACGACAACGGATTGAAAGTTACGCTCAATCTGCATCCCGCCGATGGTGTAGCATACTTTGAAGATGTTTATCCCGCCATGTCGAAAGCGATGAGCAGGCAGGAAGCAAAAGACACCATAAAATACGTCGGATCAGACAAAAATTATATGTCGGCATGGTACAACGAAGCCCTGCGTCCACTCGAAAAAATGGGCGTCGATTTTTGGTGGCTCGACTGGCAGCAAGAACTATTTGCCAAAGAAAAGCCTGACTTAAGCAACACATGGTGGATAAATTACACCACTTTTACCGATATGGAACGCAATCGCGACACACGCCCGATGCTTTACCACCGTTGGGGCGGATTAGGCAACCACCGCTACCAGATTGGTTTTTCGGGCGATGCGCTTATTACATGGAAATCGCTTGATTTCCAACCGTATTTCAACACGACGGCTTCTAACGTGCTTTACGGCTATTGGAGTCACGATCTTGGCGGACATTACGATCCGCCGGGCGACAGCATCAATCCCGAAATGCTGACTCGCTGGATGCAGTTTGGAGCATTAAGCCCCATTATGCGTACACACGCTTCCAAAAGCGGAATTTTGGACAAACAACTTTGGCGTTTCGGTCATAAATACCTCGATGTACTTCGTAAAACCGTTGTTCAACGTTACGAACTCGCGCCTTACATTTATACGATGGCACGCAAAACGTATGAAGAAGGCCTTTCGCTTTGCCGGCCAATGTATTACGATTATCCCGAAGCGCAGGAAGCTTACGATTTCCGCAACGAATATATGTTTGGCGATGAAATCCTCGTTTCGCCGATAACCGCCCCGATGACCGACGGTTATGCCGCACAGAAAGTTTGGTTGCCCCAAGGCGGCGACTGGTACGAATGGAGTACGGGAACTTTGTTGAAAGGCGGACAAACGCTTGAACGCCGCTTTGCCATCGACGAATATCCGGTTTATGTGAAAGCAGGAGCTATTTTACCGCTTTACAACGGGAAAACGAAAAATTTGAGCAGAAACGACGAAGAAATTGTTGTAACGATTTTCCCCGGCGGAAACGGCGAATCTACACTTTACGAAGACAACGGAAACGATAAGAACTATGCTGAAAATTATGCACTTACGAAACTGTCGTCCGTTTGGGAAAACAACAGCCTGAACATCACAATCGGTTCGCGCAAAGGCAATTATAAAGACATGCCCGCCTGCCGGAATTTCAAACTGAAAGTCTTGGCTTCGGCTATTCCTGAAAAAATAACAGTAAACGGAAAAACGGTTAATTACAGTTATTGCGGAGATGAACTGGCGCTTATGGTCGATATTCCGGAAACCGCTTGCAGCAAGGAAAAAACAGTGAAAATAACTTATGCAGCCGATGCGCCTGACTTGACCGATGGACTGGCCGGAAAATTCCGCCGTATCGGGCAACACTCCGTAACCTTACGCTATCGTGCGCCTGCACTCGCTTTTACCGAAGAACTCGGCACAATGGAAGCAACCAACCGCTCCATTACTTACGAGCCTGAAAAATTGAATGAAAAAATTGAAATTTTCCGCCGTAATTATGCCGTCCTGCCCGAAATCATGAAACAGCAAAAGTGTTTAAGTTATGAAGAATACACTTTGCCCGAAAGCGAACAACAGTGGTTTTTGAAAGCGATTGACTGGAAGAAATGAAATGAAAGAATGTAAACTACTTATAAACCATGCAATTAAGATGAAACGCATATTATTTATTTTTCTTATTGCTTCGGCAATAACTTCCTGCGGCAAAAAAACGGTCGCAGAGTGGGTAGCAACGACTCCCGACGCTCCGTGGCAAACACAGAACACGAGCGGAATTAAATGGGTAAAAACCGCTTCCGCCGATGTGGAAATCCTGATCGACAGCACATTGCAAACCATTGACGGTTTCGGCGCGTGCTTCAACGAACTCGGTTGGACTTCTCTCGCCCTTTTGCCCGACGCGGAACGCGAAACGATTTTCAAAGAACTGTTTACCGCCGAAGGAGCAAATCTCTCCATTTGCCGTATGCCTGTCGGCGCAAACGATTTTTCGCGCGACTGGTACTCCTACAACGAAACAGACGGCGATTTTGAGATGAAAAATTTCAGCATTGAAAACGACAAAGAAACGTTGATACCGTTTATCAAATCAGCGCTAAAGTACAATCCCGGTTTGACGCTTTGGGCTTCGCCATGGAGTCCGCCAACATGGATGAAAGAAAACAAATTTTACGCTTGCGCCGTTATGGATACGACTTTTTTCGACGCCCGTTACAACAACCACATAAAACCCGAACAAGTGCGACGCGAAGGAGTAAACATGTTTATAACGGAAGATAAATATTTTGCCGCCTATGCACTTTATTTCCGGAAATTTATTGAAGCTTACCGCGCCGAAGACATCCATATTTCGATGGTGATGCCGCAAAACGAATTTAATTCCTGCCAGCCGTTTCCGAGTTGTACATGGCGGGCAGCTGAATTAGCTGAATTTACAGGAAAACACCTCGTTCCGGCGATGAAAAAACTCGATGTAGCAGTGGCCTTCGGTACTATGGAACGTCCCAATCCCGCGCTCGTCGATACCATTCTTAATGCCGAAGGCGGCGACCAAATTACGGGAGTTGGTTTTCAGTGGGCCGGTCGCGATGCTCTTCCAAGTATTCACGACCGTTATCCGGATTTGAAAATTTACCAGACCGAACAGGAGTGCGGCAATGGCCGTAACGATTGGGAAGGTTGCGCCTACTCGTGGGAGTTGATGAAGCATTATTTTACTTACGGCACAAACATATATGATTACTGGAATATTTCGTTGCTCGAAGGCGGTATGAGCCGTTGGGGTTGGACGCAAAACTCGCTTGTAACCGTCAATGAGCAAGATAAAACCAGCCGTTACACTTACGAATATTATTTGCTCAAACATTTCAGCCATTATGTTCTGCCCGAAGCGCAAAGGCTCAAAACAGCAGGAAATTTCGATAATATTTTGTCGTTCAAGAATAAAAACGGACAAATCACGGCAATAATCTATAACGCCGAACCAGCGGAAACAACAAAAACCGTAAAAGTCGGCAAAAGTGTTTTTGAATTAAAACTTAAACCGCAATCAATCAATACAATAACGCTATATGGGAAATGTAAAATGTAAAATGCAAAATACAAAATGCAGGTGTTTCATTCTTTTACATTTTACATTTTACGTTCTGCATTCTACATTCTGCATTTCTGCCGCGCAACGGCAAATCGACGGTTATCCTCTGGCGAATTTCGGCTTGACGGTAAATGCCTCAGCCGACGGTTCCATGTTCGGCGATGTACTGCAAAACACCGGTGTGCTCGGCGAATGGCTGATGGAAAAAGGCAGTGTGCAATTTTCC
Source organism: Dysgonamonadaceae bacterium (assembly GCA_031259075.1). Taxonomy (GTDB): domain Bacteria; phylum Bacteroidota; class Bacteroidia; order Bacteroidales; family Azobacteroidaceae; genus Azobacteroides. Next base: position 36,242 of record JAIRLY010000059.1, read on the forward strand.
ATTGAAAAACAAGGCAAAACCCATTCTTTTTCCGGTTTTGCAGAGAAAAACATAGAAAGGAAATTCCCTTTTGTGCGAGGCAGTTATGCCCAATCGCCGTTGATACAATCGGAAATGAAAACGCTGGCTTTTTGTCCCTTGGCAGTGGAAGATGTAGAAACGTCGGCGTTGCCGGTGATTATGCTTGAAATAAATTTCAAAAATTCAGGCAACAAAACGGATGAGTTTTCAATAGACATTCTTTCCGATTCAGTTGCTTTCGGCAATAATTTCGCGTTGAGCGCTTCCGAAAAATTGATTTTAAAAAGCAATAAAATTTCTATTCCGCTAAAACTGTGGCCCGGCGAAGAAAAAAACCTCCGTCTTTCGATCGCTTTTTACGACGCCGAATGGATTACGGCAAAAAAGTATTCCACGGCAAAAGAAATTGCAAATCAGGCTTCCGAAAATTGGGACCATTTGCTTGTCAAAACCCAACAGTTTGAAAACCGGCTTCCTGAAACCGACGATGCGGAACTCGACGAATACCTGCGCTGGTACATGATTCCAGCCGTTTCGCTTACGCGCATTACTAAAAACGGTGACGTGTTGACAATGGGTTACAGCGAACTCAATCAGCGCGACAGCTACTGGACCTCGTGGCTGCATTTGGTTTTTTATAAGGATCTGGAAAAGAGAATGATAGAGGAAAGTATTGAGTGGATGCAGCCTTCGGGCAAAATCCCTACCACCATTTTGCCGTTGATTGAGCGCGAAGACGATTTGGATATAAACGCATTTTTCATTCTCAGGGCTTGGCGCTACTTCCAACATCACCGGGATAAAGAAGCGTTGGCTGTCTGGTGGGAACCCTTGCAAAAAGCGATGGATTGGCTTATTTCGCGCGATACAAACAACAGGGGAGCGCCTGTGCAAATTTCGTTCTGGGGCGACTGGAAAGATGTTCCGGGCATTGAAGGCAGAATTTATTCGCCCTTTTCAGTGATGACTTACCTCGCTTCGCTCGACCGGATGGCGGAAATGGCAAACACGCTTGGCGATGCGCAAGCACTTGAACGGTATAAACTTGCTTACGAAAAAGGCGAAAAATTCATGAATAAACCCACCAGCGAAGGCGGTATGTGGAACGGCAATTATTATTGCCAGATTTGGAACGACGGCAGTGTGAACGACCGTCTGTTGCAAGACCAGATGATTGGCGTTTTCTACGGCGTCGTACCTTGCGATCGCGCCGAAAAAATCGTCGAAACGCTCAATAAACAAAGTCTTACCCAGTGGGGAATTGCCGAAACAACGCCTTATTATCCTGCCGAATGGGGTTACGAAGAAGCAACTTACCACAACGGTGGCGTATGGCCATGGCTTTCGTTTATGGACTGCTGGGCGCGGCTCAAAATGGGACGAAGGGACGAGGCGATTTCGCTTATCAAGCGCGTAGCGAAAGCCGATTTAATAGACTCGGACGATTGGTCGCCCAACGAGCATATTAACAGCCTGACCGGCGAAAACCTCGGCTATCATATTCAAGGTTGGAACGCGGGATTGTTCGGATTAATATACTTTGGAGAATCGGGAATGTAAAAGTGTCTGTCTTTCACTAAAAAAAGTTGATTCACAAAAGAGTTAAAGATGTATTTATACACAAAAAAACATTCATTTATGCCTTGTTATCATCCGCTTTTTTAGGGATTAACAAAAGAAATTTTTTGTACATTTGTATTAAAATAAAACTGAAAGAAAAGATTTAGATAAAAATCGTCTGAAAATTTTAAGCTGTTCCTTGTATCAAAGTCAAGAGAAAATTTATGATACAAATATACGATACAATCATCAGTACAGATATTTTGGAAGAATCCTTTTTATGTGATTTATCCGCATGCAAAGGCATTTGTTGTGTAGAAGGTGAATCCGGAGCGCCGGTTGAAAAGGAAGAAATCGCAGCATTAGAGGCCGTTTTACCTGTCGTTTGGAACGATTTATCTCCTGCCGCCCGGGAAATCATACAAAAACAGGGAGTCGTTTACTTGGACGAAGACGGAGAATATGTTACATCCATTGTCGACGGAAAAGATTGTGTTTTTACCTATTACGATGAACAGGGATATTGCAAATGCGCTCTTGAAAAAGCTTGCCGAGAAAAAAAAAGCAATTTCTACAAACCGGTTTCCTGCCATTTATATCCTGTCCGAGTTGCTCAATACAAAGGATTTCGCGCCGTTAATTACCATCAATGGAGCGTTTGCCAAGCAGCTAAAATATTAGGAAAAAAAGAAAACATCAAAATATATCAATTCCTGAAAGAACCCTTGATACGTAAATTCGGCGAAGAATGGTATAAGCATTTGTGTCAAGTCGCATGGGAATACACAAAAGACGAACGAGGAGCATTAGGATGCACCGGTGAAGAGTATTAGGATACACCGGTGAAGAAGCAGAGTAATCGGCAATAATTCATTGTCATTTAATTATTTAATGCTACAAAGATAGCAATTGTACGTGAGAGTACGGTCGTAAGCCCAACAGAAGGTGGCCTTGATTTTTATTTCACGCGCTTGGAAAACACACGTTTTTTATCTAATTTTGTAATTTATTTTATATTACACTTTGTAATAATATGAGAAAGAAGGGATTGCTATTAGCAGTGATTATTGTTTTATTTATATCGTTTCATAAGATATGGGCCGTACCGGCTGTCCCTTGGCCGATAGAAAAAATGCAACCGGATGGGACAAAAATAACCGTTTATTTGAAAGGCGATGAAAAGGTGCATTGGATGGAATCGCCCGACGGATATACTTTAATGTATGATTCCCAAAAAAAGATTGTGTATGCGGAACTGAATGTCGACGGCAATATAGCGCCTTCTAAAATGATATTCAGGGGAGATGCGTCGTTTACCCCGTCTGCGGAAAACATTAAAAAAGGCTTGCGTTACAGTCCCGCACAAGTGAAAATGCTTAAGCAAATCTGGGAAATAGATAATCCGGGAATGCAAAAAATGTCCGCTCAACGAACTGTATCCGAACCGGTTACAGGCAATAAAAAGGCGCTTTGCATATTAGCCGGTTTCAATGATAAGGCGTTTTCCAAAACCGTGACGGATTTTAAAGCGCTGATGAATCAAGAAGGTTATAGCGCAAATGGCGCCAAAGGAAGCGTTCAAGATTTTTATAAGGAAAATTCATACGGAAAAATGACTTTAATGGTTACGGTAGTAGGGCCTTATACTCTCCCTCAATCTACGTCTTATTATGGGAAGGAGAGCAACTATCAAAGTTTTGCTTCCGAAGCAATTCAAATGGCGAACGCCGATGTGGATTTTGCCGAATACGCGAATACCAATAACGAATTAGAAACTTTCCATATCATTTTTGCGGGTTATGGAGATGAAAATATTAATAACGAGCAACAAATCTGGTCGCATAAATGGCAACTCAAAACGCCTCTTTTATTAGATGGCGTTTATATTTCCGTTTATTCCTGTTCACCGGAATTAAGAGGAAGCAGCGGCAGTACGATAACGGCGATTGGAGTTGTATGTCATGAATTAGGACATGTTTTCGGCGCTCCGGACTATTACGATACTGATTACGAAGAGTCCGGCGGAAATTATCCCGGAACCGGAAAATGGGATTTGATGGCTAGCGGAAGTTGGAACGGCAATGGAGTTACTCCAGCCCATATCAATATGTTCCAAAAAATACAGTATGGTTGGGTAAATCCGGAATCTTTAGAGACGTACAGACAAATAAACAATATGCCCAATGCCGCCCAAAATCCGGTAGCCTATACCATTGAAGCCAATGCAAACGGAGAAATGTATGTGCTGGAAAATCGGCAGAAAGTCGGATTTGATACGGGATTACCCGGACACGGATTATTGATTTACCATGCGCACAAAGACATTCTCCAAACAGCGTATCAGCTCAATATAACGCATCCCCAAAAATTATATGTTGTAAGCGCTTCCGCCACTACTGCAATTCCCGATGCAACTCCGAGTTCGTATGGAAGCATCAATTCGGAAGGAGCTCCCTTTCCCGGAACTTCAAACAAAACGGCTTTTACGGATTATACTACGCCGCAAGCTTTTTCATGGGAAAATCTGCAAGGAATAGACAAACCGGTCACGAATATTTCCGAAACGGACGGTAAAATCGCTTTTACGTTTCTGGAAAAGTTGAATCCTGTGAACGATCTTCATGCGGAAATCATAAACGACGCCACCGTAAAATTGACATGGACAATCTCTACTTCGTCCGAAGTAACTCAATATAAAATTTACCGGAACGACATTTTGCAATACACCCTATCGGGAAAGACAAATACAACTTATTCGCAATGGAATGTTCCCAACGGCGACTATCAATACTGCGTAGTTGCAAGTAATGGAATATTGGATTCGGACAAAGCCTGTACAAACGTGAAAATAACGGAAAGTACCAACGGCTCGTGTCAAACGATTAGCAACTTGAAAGCAAAAACTAATTCGGGTAAGATCCTACTTACATGGGACGCCCCGCAAAGCGAAAGCGTTACCGGATATAAAGTTTTTAGAAATGGGAACGAAACAGCAACGATAAATGCGACTACTTATACGGACGAAACGGCTGAACTGTCGGTAACTTACGTCTATTGCGTTTCTGCCGAATATGCAGACTGTTCGTCCGAAACGGTTTGTATAGAGGTGACGACAAAGAATCCGTATAATCCGGCGGAAAATTTGACATTGGCGGTTTCCGGTACCGAAGGCGATGATGTAATATTAAACTGGACAGATCCTTATCAGGGAGGTTGGATGGATTATGGGGATCTTCCAAAGCAGTTCTACGGTTTTAATGGAAGCTACAAGGATTATACAATGGCTGTCCGGTGGACTTCGGACGATTTGAAACGGATGGGTAATTGCCGGTTGACGCAAGTAAAATTCTATTCGCATAACACAACTCCGAACAATAGCCATTTGTATGTTCAAGTATGGTCGGGCGGAACGGGAATCGCGCCGGAGACTTTATTAGTGGATGAGGAACTTAGCTCTTACATCGCCGGTGATTATTATACTCACTCCTTACCGACTCCTCTTGATATAGACATCAATCAAGAGTTGTGGATAGGTCTGCGAGCGGTACAAACCGGTTCTGAGAATATTTATCCTTTAGTAACAACGAACTCTCCAACAGTAAATGAAAAGGGCAATCTGATTTATTTGCCCGGTTCCGGTTGGTTGACCTCCTCAGAGTTTAATATAGATGCTAACTGGTATTTGTGCGGCCACATTGAGTTGAAATCCGCATTGAATGGGTATGAAATTTCCCGCGACGGAGTGAAAATACAAGACGTAAATTCAAGTTCGCTCACTTATACGGATGTAAATCCGGGAACCGGTATACACGATTATTGCGTAACAGCGACCTACACCGACGGAAAGTCGGATCCGGTTTGTGGCAATATAGCTATTAACTTATTCATTTGGAAAGGTTTGACTACCGAATGGAACAATACGGACAATTGGAGTTCAGGACGTATCCCGACAGCAAAAACGCATGTCCATATTCCGAAAAACGTTCCGAATTTTCCAATTCTTACCCAAAATAAAGCCAATAATATTTGTAGTGAAATCTTTTTCGAACCTGGCGCCGAAATTGGCCGTCAGGATTTGCTGACCTATAGCAAGGCTCACATACAATTGGATTTGTCTTCCGGCGGATTGGCCCGCAACCAATGGCATTTATTATCCATGCCGTTGGATAAAGTATACAGCGGCGATTTCAATTTCGGCGGTTATCCTTATGTTTTTCTGCGGAAATTTATATTGATAACCGGCAATAATTCCATTGCAAAAGCAGGTTGGGAATCGTTCAGGAACAACAAGGAACTACTGTCTGTCGGCGAAGGATTTGCTTTGTGGATAAACGGCGATGACGGCGTTACGAAAGGAAAAAAAGACGCCGGCGAAGGTATAGACCCTTTGATTGGCCCCGAAAAGCGGCAGTACGGTCTATATCAAGTAAACGGAATCCTTGATTTGCCTTATTTTGAAGATGAAAAACAGAGCAGCGCACACCGGATTCACAAATATGAGGCCGAAAAGAGTACGTTTTATCCTTTCTTTCCTGAAGCCGATCATTTGCCTTTGCGGAACCATCCCGCATCGGTCATGCGGGGCAACGACGCTTATCAATTAGTCAATACCAACCAAGTAGAAATTCCGTTGGTATTCGGTGAAGACAGCGGGCGATATTTCGCTTTAGTGGGCAACCCGTTCATGACTTCCATTGATTTCGATAAATTGTATAACGATAATAAGGCGAAAATAAAATCCTCTTACCGGATCTGGACGGGAGCGGAATTTGTTGAATATAACGCAGGTAATCCGGGAGAGAAGTACATAGCGCCCATGCAGGCGTTTTTTGTCGAAAAAGAAGATTCCTGTCAAGAGAACGAAAAATTAGTGTTTAATATTACCTCAATTTCAAAATGAAAAAAACAGTTTATTTTCTTCTAATCTTTCTGATCGGTGGGGCGGCTACCGTTTGCGGCCAAGTAACCATCGGCAGTACGGACGATCCGCATCCGGCGGCTGTTCTGGATTTGCAATCTACAGACAAAGGCTTATTGTTGCCGCGAGTATCGCTGACAGACGTCAATACGTTCCTGCCGACATCCTCCGATTCTGAAGAGAAAGCCTCTGCGGTCGGTTTGTTGGTGTTCAACGATGGGGCAGCAGTATCTGGATTGGATGCCGGAATCTATATCTGGACGGGAAGCAAATGGAAAGCCGTCTTGATCACGGCTAATACAGGCGACGATTTGAGCGATGATCCGAACAAAGTTTCCAATCCCGATGTATTGGGTACGGAGTGAAAACGGTCTTTTCAATCTTGTTTTTCTTCTTTAGTCTAATGTCTTATAAAACATTCCGAGCGCTTTTTCCAAATCTTCCGGCGTATCAATTCCGATCGTTTCTTCCGTCGTGATTCCGGTTTTCAGGATGTATCCGTTTTCAATCCATCGGAGTTGCTCCAGCGATTCGGCTTTTTCCAGTGCGGAAGGAGGCAGTACGGTAATCTCTTTCAAGACTTCGGAACGGTAAGCGTAAAGGCCGATGTGCTTGTAGTAAGTATGATTTTTCAGCCATTCCGTATGATGCAATCCTCGACAGTAAGGAATAACCGATCGGCTAAAATAAACGGCTTGTTGTTTATTGTTAATGATTACTTTGGGCGTATTGGGATTGAAAAGAGTTTCAAAATCATCTTTTTCGTCGAAAGGTCGGATCAACGTTGCAATTTGTGTTTCTTTTTCTTCAAAACAATTTTTAATCAATTGAATTTGAGAAGGTTTTATAAAAGGTTCGTCTCCCTGAATATTAACGATTACATCGTAAAACTTATCTAATTTAGTGTAGGCCTCAAAACAGCGATCCGTACCGCTCTTATGATGCGAAGAGGTCATGACAACCTTTCCGCCAAAAGACTCAACAGCGGAAAAAATACGTTCATCGTCCGTAGCGACCGTTACATTATCCAGAGCGAGTATCACTTGTTCATAAACGCGCTGAATCATCGTTTTACCGAACATATCTGCCAATGGTTTTCCGGGAAAACGAGTAGACGCATACCGAGCTGGAATGATTCCTAAAAATGTCATAAATCCTTCTGTTGTTTAATCTTTTGATATGCTCCTATTGATCTGCATATCTTATCCTTTTTTCTTCTATTCTACTCTGAAACAGTTCCATCAGAATGAAATATTAATATAGCGGCAAAGATACATGAAATTTTTCAATTCCACACAGACGGATAAAAATAGATAAAAGATAAAAAAGAATTACTTTTGTACACGAGATGGCAAAAATTCAACAAAATAATTTTTTGAATCGACTCAAAGTCGCTCCGATCACGGAAACTTCCGATGAACTTCTTGCTTTATTGGAACATAAGGAACGATACATTTCGGTTCTCCGGAAAATGTCGGAACATCGAAAACGCGAATGGCTTTTCGCACGAGTGCTGTTAAAACGTTCGTTGGGAGAAGAAAAAGAAATTGGTTATACCGGTTTCGGTAAGCCTTATCTTACAGATAAATCTTATCATATCAGCATTAGTCATACAAAAAATTTTGTCGCTGTTGCTTGGAACAAAAAGAAAGAAGTAGCTATTGATATCGAACGGATTTCTTCTCGTGTAAAAAATATACGAACTCGTTTTATGAGCGAATTGGAAGAAAATAATCTTTCTAAAGAAAATCCGGTTATTCATTTGCTTTTGCATTGGTCGGCCAAAGAAACGCTCTTCAAACTGTTACGTGAAAATGATATTGAATTTAAAACGCAACTTCATATCCTCCCGTTTGAACCGGTCATCAACGAATGGTCTGATTTTACCGCATACGAAACACGCACAGAAAAACGGCAATCGTATACGGTTTATTATATTGTAACGAAAGATTATGTGCTAACGGCAATTGGGTGATCGGCAAGAGTATCAAGAGGAAAATTCGTATTTTTCCATAAAATAATCAAAATACTTAAAATCAATTTCAGCCGAAAAAATATACGTAGATTCACTTCCTCGCAGTTCGAAATTAACCTCCAGATGTTTATCATTTTTCCACCTTTCTTTTTCATTATCCAAAACATGATTTCGTATAATAAAAAAGTGAGTGGTTATTTTATCCGGATTATCAAGAATCCATTCCAAAGGCTGATCGGAACTTATCCTGCGCCACGAATTGTCCGGCATCCTGTCCAGATTGAAATAAATCGAATGTAAAATACAATCCTTATAAAACTCTTTCGTATTAGGCGAAATGTAATAAATATCGTTGTAATTGTTCATCTTAATTGCACTTAAATAACTGTCTGAAATAATACCAAAATAAGTAATCGACAATAAATCCGTTATACGTTTATTTTTTTGCTTCCCGCCAAAGTTCTTCCATTTCTTCCAACTTCATTTCTTTCAATGATTTGCCTTGTTCTTTGGCTTTTTGTTCCATATAATTGAAGCGATGAATAAACTTTTGGTTGGTTCGTTCCAAGGCATTGTCCGGATCAATTTTGTAGAGCCGTGCGGCATTAATCAAACTGAAAAATAAATCTCCAAATTCATTTTCCATTTTGTCCTGATCCATAGCGGCAATTTCTCTTTTCAACTCTATAAATTCTTCCTGTACTTTTTCCCAAACATCTTCTTTTTCGCTCCAGTCGAACCCTGCATTACGAGCTTTATCTTGGATACGATGAGCTTTAGCCACCGAAGGCAAGGAGGCGGGAACTCCTTCCAGAACGGTTTTGTTCCCCCCTTTTTCTTTCAATTTAATTTGTTCCCAATTCTGTTCTACTTGTCCGGCCGTTTTCGCCACATCGGTGCCAAAAACATGCGGATGACGGAAAATCAATTTATCACATAAGGAATTACAAACATCGGCAATATTGAATTGACCTTTTTCTTCTGCTATTTTGGCATAAAAGATAACATGCAACAGCACATCGCCGAGTTCTTTTTTTATTTCATGGATTTCATTTTTAATAATTGCTTCGCACAATTCGTAAGTTTCCTCTATCGTATTCGTACGAAGACTTTCATTGGTTTGTTTTTTATCCCAAGGACATTTTACCCGCAATTCGTCTAATATATTCAGCAAACGTCCAAATGCCTGCATCTTTGATTGGGAATCGAGGTCTTCTGTTAACCGGTTGTATTCACACATTGTTTTATTTTTTATTTTTTATTCCTTCCTGTAAAAATCGGATGTATTCATCTACATCTTTATTATAAGCACGCCAGGGAGCGATCGGTGCCCCTTGATTATTTAACAGTACATAATAAGGTTGAGCATTAGCGCCGAATTTATGCCGTTGCAAGTAGCTCCATTTATCGCCGACAGTTCTCAATTTAGTTGTTTTTCCGTATTCTTTTATTTCAATTGTTTCCGGTAATTTAGTCTTATCGTCCACATAAAGGGAAATCAAGACATAATCGTTATCAATAATTCCTTTTACCCGCGGGTCCGACCAGACAGAAGCTTCCATTTCACGACAGTTAACACAACCAAAACCTGTGAAATCGACCATAACCGGTTTCCCCTGTTTCGCGGCATATTCCATTCCTTCGTCGTAATCGTAGAATTTAGGATGCACTTCCCCGTCGTATAAATTGAAGTCTTGCGTATAAAGCGGTGGCGAGAATGCGCTGATGGCTTTCAAAGGCGCTCCCCACAAACCGGGAATCATGTATACGGTAAATGCAAAAGAAATAACGGCCAAAAATAAACGCGTAATAGATAAGTGTTTCAAATCGCTGTCGTGAGCGAATTTTATTTTCCCTAACAAATAGAATCCCAATAAAGCAAAAATCACGATCCAAAGAGTAAGAAATACCTCGCGATCTAAAATTCTCCAGCCGTAAGCCAAATCGGCTACGGATAAAAACTTCAAAGCTAAGGCTAATTCAAGAAAACCTAAAACCACTTTTACCGAATTAAGCCATCCACCCGATTTGGGAAGATTCTGCAATAAAGACGGAAATACGGCAAAAAAGGCAAACGGAATAGCCAGAGCCAGTCCAAAACCAAACATACCAATGGCCGGCCCGATAATACTTCCCATGCCGGCTGCCTGCACAAGTAATCCTCCAATGATAGGGCCTGTACATGAAAAAGATACCAATACTAATGTGAAAGCCATAAAGAAAATACTGACAATTCCGGTCGTAGTTTCCGCTTTGTTATCTATTTTATTTGTCCAAGAGGAGGGCAGTGTTAATTCAAACGCTCCAAAAAAAGAAACAGCAAATAAGACCAGCAAAGCAAAGAAAATCAGATTGAATACCGCATGGGTAGACAATTCATTCAAGGCGCTAGCGCCGAAAAGAGCTGTAATCAGTAAGCCTAAAGTCAAATAAATGACGATGATGGATAAACCGTAGATAACGGCATCTGTAATCGCTCGCTTACGTTCCGATTTGGAACGCTTCAAAAAGAAACTAACCGTCATCGGAATAATCGGCCAAACACAAGGAGTAAGCAATGCCAAGAATCCACCGCCAAAACAAAGAAAGAAAATAGCCGGCCAAGATTTATTTTTAGACATTTCGCCTGTTCCATAGTTTTGCAGTTCTTCTATAACGGGATTCCACCAATCCGAAGTTTCGGTCGATGCTACCGGTTCTTTTTGCGATAATGCACTATCAGGAAACAATTCATCGGCCGATTGTTGGGAATTAGGCGTTGAGTCGGCAACGACAACAAGCTTTTCTTTTTGTTCCGCATTTACCAAAGAAGCCGGCAAGTCTTTTTTCGAAAAAGCAAATTCTTCTTTACATGGAATACAATACTCATCATTACAAGTCATATAATCAATATACCCCTGAATGTTAAAATTTTCGGAATCAATAATTTTTAACTTCTGAGTAAAAGAAGGATTTCCTTTATACCAACTGATATTCATACCAAATAAATCGTCAAATGCTGTGTTTATTTCGGCAAGAGTTGTAACTTTGCCGAGTAATTCTACTCCTTTTATTTTTTCAAAAATAAAAACAGTAGGATTAGGACCTCCGGGAGGTAAATTCATATCATAAAGATGCCAACCCGGATCAATAGTTGTAGTGAAAATAATTTCACTTGATCTACTGATGGAATGTTTCCATTTGACAGGTTCTTGCATTTGTGCAAGAAGAGAAAAAGGAGCAATTAAAAGAAGAAGAAAAATAAATTTAATTTTTTTAAGCATAATATCTGTTCTTTTTTGCAAAGATATAAAAGATTACTTATTTAATCATACAATAAAAGCGGATTAGAATTTATGGAAGCACAAAAAAAAGGAAAAAGTACGAAAATCAGGAAATGGGGAACGATTGCGATCGGATTTATCGTTCTCGTCTTGGTTATGTTTGTTTACGTCCGGTTCTATTTTGTTTGGGGCGAAGGAGTGAAAGCCGGCCAACTGAACTATGTGGTATATAAAGGTTATATTTTCAAAACGTATGAAGGAAAACTTATTCAGACCGGTTTACGTTCGGGAAATATAAACGGTAGCGTTCAATCGAATGAGTTTATATTTTCGGTTTCAAACGAAGAAGTTGCGAAAAAATTAATGTTGGCAGGAGGTCAAGAGCTTGACTTGCATTATAAAGAATATCTTGCATCAGTACCTTGGCGCGGACACAGCAAATTCGTAGTAGACAGCATCATTAAAATTAAAAATTAACAGCGTTAGCCAATTTTTATTTTTTATTTTTCAAAGTGCGGATAGACATCATTACAGCGCTTCCTGAGATTTTGGAAAGCGCCTTTAATCACTCCATATTAAAAAGAGCCCAAGACAAAGGATTAGTTGAAATACAAATCCATAATCTTCGGGATTATTCTCCGGATAAACACCGTAGAGTGGATGATTATCCATTCGGCGGACAGGCAGGTATGGTTTTGCAATGCGAACCGATCGACAGGGTAATATCCTATTTAAAAACACAACGGGAATACGACGAAGTGATTTATACTTCGCCCGACGGAGAAACATTTAATCAGTCCATCGCAAATCAACTTTCGATGTATCAAAATCTGATTATTCTTTGCGGACATTATAAAGGGATCGATTACCGCATCCGCGAACATCTTATTACCCGCGAACTATCTGTGGGCGACTATGTGCTGACCGGGGGCGAATTAGCCGCCGCCGTGATGTCCGATGCGATTGTTCGCCTGATTCCGGGCGCTATCGGAGATGAACAATCGGCGCTTTCCGATTCTTTTCAAGATCATTTATTAGCACCGCCTGTTTACACAAGACCCTCCAATTATAAAGGGTGGCAAGTTCCCGACATTTTACTTTCCGGTCACGAGGCCAAAATCAAAGATTGGGAATTGCAACAATCTCTCGAACGAACCGAGCGACTGCGACCGGATTTGCTGTAATCCGTTCGTTAACAATATCTTTCGGTCTTTTATCCGTTGGGACATATACCGTGAATATCCTGCTTTTTTGCAAAACGTTGGATAAAAGACGAAAACAAAAGCGCGAAAGCGCGAAAGCACGAAAGCACGAAAGCGCGAAAGCACGAAAGCGCGAAAGCACGAAAGCGCGAAAGGGCGAAAGGCTTTCAGCCTTAACCTGATGGCTATGGAATTCTTCGCGGCGAGAAAGGTGCTTCCGTTCTTAACTCTTAGTTCTTAACTCTTAGTTCTTAACTCTTAGTTCTTAAAGGCCGTCTGTCCCGTAGGGACAAAATGTCGGTAGAAAATACGAGCCTCTCCCGCATTTCCCTGTCCCGTCA